>JAOAIS010000028.1 GCA_026414575.1 Aquificaceae bacterium
CTTCTTAGAAGTCTAAAGCTTTAGCTGGGTATAATTTCAAAACTACAGCCTTTGAACTTACAAAAATCCAATCCATCTGTCGCTAACCTCACGCTGGTCTCACTCTTACCCTTTATTGAAATAATTTGTATTAAATGCCCCTCCTAATATAAAGCCCTCAGGCAAACATAACTTCAGCCACAACACAGCACGATAAGACAAAAACTAAGAAGATTCTTCAAACATCCAATAGCCTCGGTCTTCTCCTACTCTTCTTCAAACATACAGAGGCTTTGTCAAAGCCCTTTTCAAGGAAATGGCTATGCCCCTTGACCTACCAAACTCCAAAGCCTTACACCACAGACGAAGTGTAGAGGACTTACAATTTGACAACTTACCAGATAACTCACAAGACTTTGTTGTAGTTTTTCATTCTACAGGCATTAGGTTAACAAACGCCACAGCCCTTGTTCCACACAGAGGGCTTGTAGAGAATTCCACAAAGGAGGCTAAGGCTATAGGTTTAAAGGTTATTCAGGTGATGACATACAAGGGCTACTATTTTCACAAGATACTCGGGCATTTGGGCAAGAGAAATACAAAGCCAGCAATAAAGGAAATTGGAAAGGGATGAAGAGAAAGGGATTACTATGTAAGGCTTTGGCAAGGGAAGAACTTCCTTTCGTCCTTCAAGGGATGGTTTTAAGGGCATGTAAGTGGCGTAAGGCTTAAGAAGTATGTTTTTAGTTGGTGGCGTAGGTATGTGGATGAGCTGAGGTTATGATGGTATAAAGGAGTTATGGAATAAATAGGAGGTGCTGGAATGTTTGAGGGGTATTGAGGCTATTATTAGGCACTACAGGTATTAAATATCTGTTAGCAACTCCTATAAGGTAGACTCAAAATAAAAGACATGAGTGGCCTATGAATATCTTTTTATCCCGAGTGTTTGACATTCTTCCTACTATTAAAGCATGTATAGTCTATGCCAAATGTCCTGAGCTAAACTTCCTAATAGCTGGTTATACCCCTTGACAAGGAAGTTGAAGTAAGTATATATATACTTAATACTGTCACAGGAGGTGTCCATGTTTGACATAACCCATTATCTAACGGAAGAACACAGGGAGTGTGATGAGCTTTACGCAGAGGCAGAAAGGTTCGTAAATGCCAAAAAGTGGGATGAAGTGGAAAAAGTCTTTGAAAGGTTCAGGGAAGAAACCATAAGACATTTCAGGAAGGAAGAGGAGATACTTTTCCCAGAGTTTGAAGGCAGAACAGGCATCCTTATGGGTCCTACGCAGGTCATGAGATTAGAGCATGCGCAGGCAAAGGAGCTCATGGACAGGATGGGAAAGGCTATCAGGGAAAGGAACAGGGAAGTCTTCCTCTCTGCTGGCGAGACCTTCATGATACTCATACAGCAACACAACATGAAGGAAGAGCAGATACTTTACCCCATGTGCGATCAGCACCTTGACCCAGCAGAAATAGTGGAAAAAATGGAAAAAATATGACTTTAAGGGGCTTATCTCCCTCGCAGGCACCACCTTTTATTGTGGTGTCAGGCTTTTTCATAACCGCCTGCCTTTTGTGGCTCCTTGGCTCTTTTGTAATCCCCTTTGCCCTTTTAAAAAACATTTGGAGCCTACCACTTCTTGTGCATGTAAACACCGTAGGTCTTGCCCTGTTTACCATGATGGGTGCCCTTTTTCAGATGCTTCCAGTGGTTGCTGGCGCGGTGATAGAAAATCCAAAGAGAAAGGCCCTCATCTCCTGGTCTTTGCTATTTGGGGGTTATTTACCTTTCCTTTCAGGCTTTTTTATTAAGAGCTTGCACCTTCTACTTATCGGAGGCTTTTTTCTACTCACAGGGGTGCTCTATACATCCCTTCTTATGCTCCACCGACTTATCAGCATAAAGAGCTATACCCCAACTTCAAAAGGGATGAAGTTTGCCCTCCTTTACCTTATTCTGGGAGCTATAGTGGGCTTCGCCCTTCTTCTCTCCTATTGGGGATTCCTGCCCTACCGAGCGGTCCTTCTGAAAGTTCACCTTGCAAGCATGCTCTTTGGCTGGGTCTTTTTGCTGGTTGCTTCCGTCTCTTTTCAGGTTGTGGAAATGTTCTTCGTGACAAAACCATACGCGAGGAACTATGCCATGAACTTCCCCTACTTTTTAACCGCAGCCCTTTTTCTCTCCCTCTGGGACAGTCTCTACTCAAGGGTGCCCCTTGCCTTACTTGTGCTTTTCCATGCTTTTCTCACCCTCAGAAGACTTATGGGAAGAAAAAGGAAGACCACGGACAAACTTCTCCACTTCTGGTATCTTGCCTTTTTAAACCTAACGGTCTCTGTCCCCTTTTACCTTCTTAAGGATGTAGACGAGGTTTTCTTTCACTATTTTCTTATAAGTTTCGGCCTTTTCTTTACAACTCTTATCATTGGCATGATGCTCAGGATAGTGTCCTTCCTCGTATGGTTTCACCTGAGCAACGAAGGTGCAGAAAGAGTACCCCTTATGTCGGAAGTGATTAACCAGAGGATGGTCAGTCTCTGCCTATACCTCACGGCACTCTTGTCTGTCAGTCTCTACAGCCTCTACTTTACAAAACTCTACATCCTACCCTTGTCCCTTTATCTCATGAGTGCCTTTACCTTCAGCTTTTGTATTATAAGAGGTTGTATGGTTTACTTTAGAGAAAGTCCACTTTATAATCCCTCTGTATGAAGGTGTTTGTTTCGGGTGGAGGCACAGGCGGTCATTTTTTCCCAGCCCTTGCCCTACTTGAGTGCCTTCTGGAAAGGGGCATACCTGCCCTATTCGTTGGCTCACAAAGAGGTATAGAGCAAAAACTAAG
>JAOAIS010000039.1 GCA_026414575.1 Aquificaceae bacterium
GCCTTTATCGCCATGGAACCGCCGGCTTACATGTCAGAGAAGTTTATAAGGGACGAAAAGGTAAAGGTTCTTAAAAACACTCACATTCAAAAGCTTATAAGAGGTAGGTATGAAGGCTATCTTCAAGATGTAGGTGTTGAGAACTCAACCACAGAGACCTTTGTATGCGCCCAAGTTAGCGTGGATAACTTTCGTTGGCACGAAGTGCCCTTTTACCTGATGACGGGAAAAGCCCTTGCGGAGAAGCTGACGCAGATAACCATAGTTTTTAAAGAAATACCCCAGAGCTTTACCAAGCTCTTAGAATGCAGACCGCATCAGAACAGGATAAGCTTTCAAATGGCACCCCAGAGCAAGCTCACTATAACCTTTGAGTTGAGACCACCTACAGGAAGGTTTATGGCTTGCCCCGTGGAAACATCCATGGAATATCTCTTCCCTTCAGAGTTTCAGGAGGCATACGAAGTGCTCCTTCTTGATGTAGTGGAAGGAGACCAGTCCCTTTTCATAAGAGGTGATGAAATAGAAGCTCTTTGGGAAGTTGTCCAGCCGTACATTGACCAGAAGGGCATGCCCTTCCTCTATCCAAAGGGTGTAAGGGTCCCAGAGCCTGCGGTTGATTTTGTTAGTGCTGAGAGCAGAAGTTGGGTTCTTTAGCGAGTTTATTTTGAGAATTTATGTGGCATGATGGTTAGAAAATTGCTTTGAGGATGTATTTGGTCTCTCGCGCTCGTGTAGGTGAATGGCTACCTTTAAGCCTGTCGTGCCTTATTCTATTGGGTGGTGGACATTTATGTAGCGCATTGTTTGAGTCAATCCTGGGCAAGGGCTTCAATGGCTATTTGTAGGTTAGAATATTCCTATGACTGTTGAGGAAGCAAAGAAGAGGTTAGAAGGGTTAGGCTACTCGGGTATATACCTTTGGCAAGACCCTCCTGGCACCTTTTACGACTGGCATGCGCATCCCGAGGACGAGATAAGACTGGTTCTTGAAGGCGAAATAACCATAGGAACTGAAGAGGGCATATATAAATTAACATCAGGAGACCTTCTTGAGGTCAGGGCTGGCACACGCCATTGGGCAAGGACAGAAAAGGGTGTGAAATACCTCTGCGGTTCAAAAACCTCTTAGACTTTTTCAAGAAGACCATTCTTGTAAACAAAGCGCGCATCCACAACCTTCCCCGAACCTTTCTGTACTTGTTGACAGAGTATATGGTGCACTCCGCACTGTTGGGCTTGAGGTTTAGCACGCTGAAACCCCAGCAGTTTATCGAATTTATGTGCTTTATCCAAGGATTTTGGGCCATCTCAGCCCTCTGAAACTCGCCGAGATTTTCGTAATGTGGCCAGTTTTTCTTCCACCAACCTCCTTCCATGGCGTTTATGGAGGAAAGGGCTGGCGTCAAGAATTCCGCACCCAGAATGTTGTATGGCTTTTCATAGCTGTCTGGAATTTCTGCCACAAGGCTTGCATGCCTGTCGCCAGAAATCACTATAAGGTTTTTCATATTCCTCTCCTTCAAAAGTTCCAGAATCCTTTTTCTTTCGCCCGCATAACCATCCCAGGCATCCAAAGAGCCAAACTTCCCATCCGTCTGGGACTTTGAGAACTGCACACTGCTTGCCACCACCTTCCATCGGACGCCCCCTTGGAGGAGTCTTTCTCTGAACCACCTAAACTGTTCCGTTCCTAACATGGATGTTTTCTCCTGTTCCGGACAACCCTTAATGCCAAACCTTCCCCCGCAGGGAGGTCTTTCCCTGTAAGAGCGCCCATCTAAGATTATGAGATGCCCAAGTCCTCCCAGGTCAAAGTCTCTGTAAATGGTAGCCCATTTGAGAGGATTTTTGTTATCCATATCAACCTTGACCCTTGAAGGAATGTATTCAAGCCAGGCCTTTACCGCCTCTTGTCTTAGTCTCAGTATTTTTTCTCTGTTTCGCCCTGCGGGATGGCCTTCTAAAAAGTAGTCCCAGACCTTCCTTTCGTGGTCGTAAAAGTAGTCGTTTATAAACTCGTGGTCGTCCCAGGTGTTTACAAAGGGGTGCATGGCCCTTGCAAGCCTTAAGTCCGGGTCGGAGAGATAGGTTCTGTAGAGGTATCTGTAGTCCTCAAGGTTTACGCATACCCTATCACCCGAGGGCAGGGAAAGGTCTCTGCCTGGGACCCTTGGTGGTCCGTAGATTCTTTCGTATACGAAGTCTCCCAGATGCACTACCAGCTGGAGGTCTTCCTCTGCAAGGTGCCAGTAGGCGGTGTAAAGGCCGTCTGCATAGTTTTGACATACCACAAAACCTATAGAAATATCATGTGTCTTGTCGGGAAGGGTTCTGAACCTACCAATCATAGAGGGCACACCCGCATAGACAAACCTATAATAGTAGGTGCTGCCAGGCTTGAATATTCCCTCAAGGTCTATTTTGACGGTAAAGTCCTCCTTCTCCCCTATTGAGCCTGCAGGAATATTCTTGTTTAAGGTCTTTTTAAATTCAGGGTCTCCCGATATCTGAACTATAAGGTCTTTTTTGAACCTTCTATGAACCTGCGGATTTATTCGTGTCCATAGAAGGATGCCTCTTTTGGTAGGATCTCCGCTGGCTATGCCCTGAGGAAAGACCTCTTCCGTATCTTTCGCAAAGTATAGCCTGTTAACATGCAAGAGTGAGAGAGTTACGCCCGAAAGTTCCAAAAATTCTCTTCTTGTAAGCATGGATTAACATGTTACATGGAAATTGTTAAAAAGCCATTAATCTATACCTTTCCTTTTACTGCTTGCGTGTCTAAGATACTCCTCTATCCCTTTTTCGTTGCCAGTCTCTATAAGTCCTTTGAGCTTTGCAAGGGATTCCGCGAAGACACTCATGGCTTTTAAAACCTCTTTGGAGTTTTCCATGAATATGTCCCTCCACATGATGGGGTCGGATGCTGCTATGCGGGTAAAGTCTTTAAAACCCGCCCCAGGATACTTAAAAAGGTTTACCTCCTTGCTGAGCTCGTCGATGGTGTGTATTAGAGCAAAAGCTACAGCGTGTGGGAGATGAGATACGGCGCCAAAGACAAAGTCGTGCAGGTGGGGGTCCATTTCCTCCACAAGGGAGCCAATCCTTTCCCAGAGCTTTTTCACGCTCTCTTTTGCCTGAGGGTCAGTATTCGGAGTGGGCGTGAGTATAAACCTCTTGTCCTTGAATAGGTTTCTTGTAGCATGCTCAACGCCAGCCTTTTCTGTTCCTGCTATGGGGTGCCCTCCTACAAATCTGTTCCCCAAAATTTCTTCCATCCTGTAAACCAAATCACCCTTTACAGAACCAAGGTCAGAAACTATGCAGCCTTGGGCTATGCTTAGCCTGAGGCCTTTTGCTATGGATGGGAAAGTTCTTACGGGGGTTGCCATAATTACAAGGTGTGGTTCAAAGATTCTCAAATCCTCTATTCTTGTAGAACCTTCGTCGATTATCCTTAAATCTTTAGCTTTTCTTAAGGCTTCAGGTTTTATGTCCACGCCAAAAATCTTGCAGTCAAAAAGTTCCCTGTAGGCAAGGGCAAAGGAGCCCCCCATAAAACCTACGCCTATAACCGCTATTTTTTCAAACATCCTGGAAAACTATCCTTCCTTCAAAGATAGTGTAAAAAACCTTACCCTTTAGGGGTCTATTCCAGAGTGGGGTGTTTTTTGACTTAGATAGGTTCGTCTCTTCGTTAAGAAGCCACTCCCTTTCTGGGTCAAAAATCACGAGGTTTGCCCTCGCCCCCTCCCTTAGGCTTCCGCAGCCATCAAGCCCAAGGATTGTGGCAGGCTTGCATGACATTAGCTCCACCATTTTTGAGAGGCTTATTAGATTCTCTCTAACAAGCTGTAACATAATGGGAAGGGCTGTTTGAAGACCTATCATGCCAGGCATAGCCTTTTCCAGAAGACCCTTTTCCCATACCGCATGGGGTGCGTGGTCGGTTGCTATGCAATCTATGGTTCCATCCAAAAGAGCTTCAATAAGCGCCCGCCTATCCTCTTCTCTTCTCAAAGGCGGGTTTACCTTTGCCTTCGAGTGGGATTTTAGCACTTCATCTTCTGTAAGGACAAGATGGTGTGGGTTTACCTCGCATGTAACTTTGGTCCCCCTTTCCTTGAAAAACCTTACTATCTCCACAGAAAGGCTACTACTAAGATGTTGTATGTGGACATGCCCACCTAAGTGGTAGGCTAAGATACAGTCTCTGGCAACCAACACATCTTCTGCGGATGCGGGTCTTGATAAGATGCCTAACATGGAGCTTATGTAACCTTCGTTAATATGACCGACGGCAAGCTTGTCGTCTTCACAGTGATTCATTACAAAAGTACCAACCTGTTCGGCAAGCTCTATGGCTCTTTGCATGAGCCTTGAATCGGTCAGGGGAGAGCCGTCGTCGGTAAAAGCCATGCATCCTGCTTTTTTTAAGGCGTAAAAGTCTGTAAGCTCCTTACCCCTCCTACCTTTTGTAAGGGCTCCAGCGGGGAGAACTTTGCACAGTCCTATGTCTTCCGCCTTCCTTATTATGTATTGTGCCACCTCAGGAGAGTCTATGGGCGGTTCCGTGTTGGGCATACAAAGGAGCGTTGTATAACCACCAGCCACAGCACACCTCATGCCACTTTCAAGGTCTTCCTTGTATTCGTGGCCCGGGTCCCTAAGGTGTACATGAAGGTCTACAAAGGAGGGACAAGCAACAAGCCCTTTAGCTTCTATAACATGGGCTTCAAGTTCAAAAAGGTTATCACCTATGGCTTTAATGCGCCCCTTTTCTATGAGTATATCCTTTGTGTCTTCCAAGTTTTGAGACGGGTCTACTAGCTTTACCCTTTTTATCAGGATTTTTGACATCCCTTAGAATTATAAATCACCGTGACCTTAGACCAGAAAGCCTTCAAACATGAGCATGACATGGCATCAGAGATTTGCCAGATTTAAACAATGGCTCAAGTAAGCAAAGCCATACCACTGCGCCGGAGGTTTACAGAGTTGAACCCTCCATACAGTTTATCACACCCTACCACTTGTCTGATGGGCTTTTTTCTGCTTTCCCGCGTCTTCACTCAACCAACACCCATACACCCCTATTTCCATATACATAACTCTTCCAGATAAGGGTCTAAACAACGCACTCTTTGCCTTCCTTATCCTTTATGCCCTTGCCCCATGTATACTGTTGTAGACAAACCCTATGTCCTATACCAATCCATCCTAATCTTACAAAGCCGTCGCAAGCAAGCCAGGAGCAGAACTACTTAAGCTCTACCCTCCTGCCATAGTGAAGACTGTATGGATTCCTTTTTATCCAGAAAGCCTTGTCAGAAAATATTTTTATTCTTGCCTTCTTGTCCTGCTTGTGTTTGCTACTGGCAGGATTTTGCCATCTATTATCAGCTTTAGTTTCTCAACATTCAAGAGCTTCGTGGTAAGCACTCTTTGAACTTTCCAAGTTGTGAATTATCCAAGTTTTGAGTAAATTCTTTTCTGTCTTGCTTTTTTAAATATCTGGCAGGAGTTTATGCTTAGGTTTATGATGGCTTTGACAAGGGTAAGCCGGGGACTTTCCTTCTTTAATTTTCCAATACAAACCTGCAGGTTAAAATAACCTAATAAAGCAAGCCAGAAGGCCTATCACAAAGACTTGTTAAGAAGAGGAGAAATACTCATTGACCCAGAAATATTTGATGTCCAAGCACAAAACAAACAGACAAAAAAGTCGGGAAGACTTTTCAAATATCCAAGAGCCTTAATCATGTTCATACTCTTTTTCAAATATGCCCTCAGACTACCCTACAGACAAACAGAGGGCTTTGTAAGAACTCTCTTCAGAGAAATGGGTATATCCATTGA
>JAOAIS010000049.1 GCA_026414575.1 Aquificaceae bacterium
AGATGTGTATAAGAGACAGAGTTGATAGTGGATGGGGCTATACTTACAGTGGCTAAGGTCTACAGAGGAAGGGAAAAGAGAATAAAGAGATGTTCAGGAAGGGTCTTTGGACAGAAAGGCAGGTGGGCTTTGAAGGAGGTTTTTTGTGGTGGTGCTGTGCTTGAGGATATGGTTTAGAAAAATAGCAAAAGCTAATAAGATGTATGGGGGGGAAGCTCACGGTTATGTGGATGGTATGAGGGCGCGTGACATATAAGATAGAGAGCTCTAAGGCGGTGAGCATATGATGTAGGGTATCATGCTTCTGCGTTATGTGTATGCTCGCTCTATGACTTACTGATTTTTAGAAGGGGAATGTGGGGTAGTTTTTGGCTTGATGTATGGCCCATCTGTTATATCATTTTAAAGCCATGCTAAAAATAGGTATAACCATTGGAGATCCGGCGGGTGTTGGGCCCGAGTTAATCCTTAAGCTTTCCAAACACTTTGACCCACAGAAGGCCTACATCCTTTACGGAGAAAAAAAGATAATGGAAGCAATCAAAAGGGAGCTTGGTGTTGACCTTGAGCTGGAAGACATATACAGGGTTGAGGATGTTAAAAGGCCTGGGTTTTACATAGCCGACTTAGACATAAGCGAGACGGATAGACCTATGCCTTCAATTACCTCCGGTAAGGTGGCAGTTGCCTATCTGGGTAGGGCTGTGGTGGATGCGGTTTATGGACGCATTCATGGACTTCTTACTATGCCTATAAACAAGTTCTGGGCCAAGCTGGCAGGTTTTTCTTACGAGGGTCAAACAGAATTTTTGGCTCAAGCTTGCAATACAAAGGAATATGCCATGCTCATGCACTCCGAGGGCATAAAGGTAGTTCCACTCACTACCCACATACCTTTGAGAGAGGTTCCAGGAAGGGTGAAGGCAGAAACCATAATAAGGAAAGTCAAGCTTATAGTGGGTGAGTTCAAAAGGCTATTTGGTATGGAGCCGGCGGTTGGCATCCTCGGGCTTAACCCTCACGCGGGAGATATGGGGACAATAGGCGATGAGGATGTAAAGGAGATAGCCCCAGCGGTGGAAAGTCTAAAGAAGGAAGGCTACAAGGTAGAAGGTCCGCTGTCCCCCGACAGCGCCTTTTTAGACATAAAATTTGACGTGTATTTGTGCATGTATCACGACCAAGCTCTCATACCCTTTAAACTCCTTGCCTTTAAAGAAGGTGTGAATCTTACCTTAGGTTTGCCCTTTATCAGGACTTCACCAGATCATGGCGTTGCTTACGACATAGCCTGGAAGGGCATAGCGGACGAGACTCCTTCTTTGAAGGCTCTACAGCTTTGTGAAAAACTTATACTTAGAACATGTCCATAAGAAGTAGGATATATATCAGCCTGCTTGCCTCAGCTTCTATCACCTTATTGGTTTCTTTTATACTACTCTACGCCATTTCCTCAAGGCTCATAGAGAGCAGGGTTACAGAAACTTACGAACTCGTGTACAAAAATTACAAGGAAATCCTAAACCGCGAGGAGAAAAACCTGCGCTTAATATCGGAAGATGTGCCACTCAAGGAGGGTTATCAAAAAAGGAAGTTATCAAAGGCCGAGTGTAAGGAAAAGCCACATTACCGAGTATTAGCTACAGGCCCCCACTATGGAATAAACAGGATTTACTCCGATGGCTGTTATTTTGTCGGCACAAGCCTCGAAGAAATACTAAGGCTTATAAGCGGTCTAATGGATTTAGAATGGGTTATATATTATGAAAGAAGATACCTCAATGATATTTTGGAGACCTCCATAGATGAATTCATAAAGGGAAAGATAGTCATAGAAAACAGGGTTATCGATAGGTTTTCCAGTGAAAAAGTTCTGAATGTGCCAGCCCATGTGACGGGTTATGCGCTCTATGGTAGCATGCTTGAAAAAGCACTATTGATGGAAATTGCCCTGATTGACCACAAGGGGTTTCCTTTTGGGAAAATACTGCTTGTAAAGGATATTTCTGTCATATACAGAGAGGCCTATGTAGTATTCGTTGCCCTCGCCCTTTACTCTATTGTTATGGTTTCCTTCTTGTCCCTTGTGCTTCTAAAGATAGTATCCGCTTTGGCTGACAGGATAATCTTTCTAAAGGATGTAACCGCAAGCATAGAAAAAAAGGATTTTTCTGTGGTGAAACTCCTTGAGAATTCCCACAGCCGCTGGAAGGATGAAGTTTATGAACTAAAACACAGCATACAAAATATGGCAGTAAGCCTAAAAACCGCCTTCGAAGAGTTAGAAAAGAAACAAAAAGAGTTAGAACAGCTCGCTTATTACGACCCTCTAACTGGGCTTCCCAACAGAAGGTTTTTCTTCGACCATGCAAACCTAATCTTAGAAAGCTCCAAAAGGTATGGAACGCCCCTCAGCCTTCTGGTCATGGACATCGACCACTTTAAGAGGATAAACGACACATACGGACACGAGGCAGGCGACATAATGTTAAAGAGTTTTGCAGAAATTCTGAGAAAGAGTATAAGGCAATCAGACATGCCAGCAAGGTTTGGCGGCGAAGAGTTTGTGCTCTTAATGCCTAACACAAACCTTCAACAGGGCAAGGTTGTGGCGGAGAGGATAAGAGTTAGCTTCCAGAATAATTTTATAATTTACGATGGCAACGAGATCAACACAACACTGAGTGGCGGACTTGTAAGCTTTTCACCGAATGTGGAGAGCATTGATGAACTTATAAAGATGGCCGACGAAGCCCTTTATAAGGCAAAGGAATCAGGTAGGAACAGGATAGAAATCTATGAGGTTAAAAAATAGGCACTTCAAGGGCTGGGTTGCCAAGGGGCCTAAGCATGCCATTCTTTATGGCTTTTAGCACATTATCTTGTATCTTTCTGTCTTTGAACTTTATAAAGTGGTGAAAAAGCACACCGCTTGACTCAAGCCCAAGACCCCTGTCTGCAAGCACCTTATCAGCCCAGCCTCTCACCGACTTACTTCTTGTAAAAAGGTTTCTTGAGTTAATACCCCTTTTCTTTTCAACGCCCACAAACTGATAGCCGCACACATTGCCTTCTTTGAGGAAAACCTTTACAAGCTTGCCCTCCCACTCAAAGGTAAAGGACTCCTCTGCATCTTCAAAAACGCCTCCACTTCCTGCAGTGACAACCCTTGTCTTTACCGCATTGTAATCCACAAGCCCGGGGTTTCTTACTTTCAAGCCGGCCATGTTGAACCCCGCTATGGCACCACTTTGCTGAGCCGTTGGAAACAAGGCTATCCAGCGCCAGTTGCCCCAAGCATCCAACCCAGAGCATATGTCCCCTGCCGCATAAACATCGGGGTCGGAAGTTTGCTGGTATTCATTTACCAACACCCCGCCCACCACTCTGCCCGTCACCTCATTTATGTGAATCTTTATATCTGTGTCTGCCACAAGATTCGTCCTTGGTCTAACACCCGTAGAGAGTATAACCATGTCCGCTTTTATGAATTTGCTTTTGTCCGTGCCGTTGGGTCTTATCTCAACCGCTTCTACCCAACCATCCTCTCCATGTATGGCAACTACCTGATGGTTTAGGTAAAAGTTTATACCCTCTTCCTCCAAGGGCTTTAAATAGCGGTCCGCCATAAACTTGTCCAGCATTCTGGGAAGAGCCCTGTCAAAGAACTCTACCACATGAACTTCAAGGCCCATGTGTTTAAAAGTTTCCGCATCCTCTACCCCTATAGGACCAGCTCCAACAATGACAACGCTCCTGATCCTCCCCAACAAAACCCAATCCCTTATTCTTCTTGCATCGTAAAGATCTTTGGCGGTAGTGACGCCAGAAAGTTCAACCCCTTGTATGGGTGGCACAAAGGCGTAGGCGCCAGCCGCAAGAAGACACTTGTCGTAATAAATTTCCTCACCGCCTCTTATGAGCACAACCTTGCGCTTGTTGTCAACGGAAACAACTTCCTTATTTGGTCTGAAGTCTACCTTGTGCCTTTCGTAGAAAGAATAACCTCCCTTGTAAAAAAGGGCTTCCTCGGATATGTCGCCCCTTATGACATTTTCCATGCAGTTGGGGGCGTAGGTGGGGAATTCCTCCCGAGATAAAACCACTATTTCCGAATCTGCATCCACTCTCCTGAAGGCTTCTATGGCGCTGGCAGATGCCGGTCCGTTTCCCACTATGACTATGCGCATAGGTATCTAATTATAACCCTTGGTAGGATAAGCACATCAAAAGCCCTACTTTATCCTTAGCTTTGCAAACCAGTTCTAAAGCCTTCAAGAATTTAGGCTCTGTCAATCTTCATAATGTACTCCAAGCATGTCCTTACACCAAAACCTGTGCCACCCTTGGCATAGTAAGAGAACTCCTCTCTTAGATGTGCTGGCCCCGCTATGTCAAGATGCACCCACTTTATGCCTTCACCCACAAACTCCTCAAGGAACATGGCCGCAGTTATGGCACCTCCGTAACGACCACCAGAGTTCAGCACATCGCCTTCGCCCTTTTTTATCTTTTCCCTTAACCTCTTGTCGTCCATGGGCATCTTCCAAAGTCTCTCACCGGTGAGTTTAGAAAGCCTAAGAAGCTCATCTCCAAACTCTTCATCGTTGGTAAACAAGCCTGCGGTATACTCACCCAAGGCTACCATGCATGCCCCGGTCAGCGTTGCCATATCAATGATTCTTGAGACCCCTAGGTTGGAGGCGTAAGATAGGGCGTCCGCAAGTGTCACCCTTCCCTCCGCATCCGTGTTGTCTATTTCTATGGTTTTGCCGTTCATGGCCCTTATGATGTCATCCGGTCTGTAGGCGGTTCCACTGGGCATATTCTCCGCAGCACCAAAAATACCATGCACCTCCACCTGAGGCCTTAAATCGGCCAGAGCCTTCATTATGCCTATTACCGCACAAGCACCCGACTTGTCCATCTTCATGGTTCTCATGTAATCGCCCGTCTTTATGTTAAGCCCCCCACTGTCAAAGGTAAGACCCTTACCCACTATGGCAACTTTTGCTTTTGGATCACCCTGAGGTCTGTAGACCATGTGCACAAAGCGTGGCGGTGTAGAAGAGCCCTTACCCACGCTCCAGAGGGCCTGCATGCCCATTTCTTGGATCCCCTTTTCATCATAGACCCTACATTCAAGACCGCACTCGTTGGCCACCCTCTGGGCAATCTCTGCAAGGGTTATGGGATTTATCACATTCCCTGGCTCGTTTACCAGATTTCTGGTAAAATTCTGGGCTTTTGCAAGGATGCTTCCAAATCTTACGGCGTCCTCGTCCTCTCCGTATATATAAACATCCTCTACCCCATGAGCTTCCTCTTCCTTTTTGGTCTTGTAGCGATCAAAGCGATAGCTTCCAAGAATAGCACCTTCTGTAACAGCCTTAAGGGCTCTAAAGTCAAGCTCTCCAGCATACAGGTATAGACTTTTAACCCTGTCCTTACAAGCTCTCTTTGCCAGAAGGGCAGCGGCAGTCCTGTAGGAGTCCTCCTCAGCCTTTTCCCTCTTGCCAAGTCCAACAACATAAAAAATCCTTGGCTCCTCGTCTACCAGCAGACAAACTTTGGTAAGGCTTTCTTCTTTGCCTTTGAAATTATCTACCGACAAAAGCTTTTCCACCTGTCCCTTTAGGCTACCAAGGAAGCCAAGATTGCTCATATCATCTTCAAAGACAAACACCCCAAGGGGGTCCCTTACCTCATTAGCCTTGAAATTCAAAGCTTTAACTTCCATAGCACACCTCCGGGCTTATTCCTCCTCCTGAATAGACCCTTCCCTTTTCATGGCTATTTTGCCAGTCCTTGCCATCTCCTTTATGCCAAAGGGTCGTACAAGCTCTATAAAAGCCTTTATTTTGTCCTCAGTGCCCGTTATCTCCACAGTGTAGGTTTCTGACGAGACATCAACAACCTTTGCCCTAAATATCTCCACAAGCCTTAGCACCTCGTCCCTTGCCCTTGGCGTAGCGGTGTGGACCTTTACAAGTGCCAACTCTCTCTCCACATGGGGTGTGTCTGTTAAGTCTTTTACCTTGAGGGTATCTATGAGTTTTCGGAGTTGTTTGACCACCTGGTCTATGACCACATCGTCGCCTATCACTTCAAGGGTCATGCGAGATATGCCCTTCTCGTGAGTCTCACCCACCGAAAGACCCTCTATGTTGTAGCCTTTTCCAGCTATCAGGGTTGCAATGCGCGCAAGCACGCCCAACTCATTGCGTACAGTGAGGTTTATAATGTGCTTGCGCATCTCACCCTTTTTAACTTCCCTGAAAAGAGGAGCCTTTATGGCTTCTAAACCTCTTGTTCCAACTGTGTCAGCCATGAAAACCTCCTTTATCCTACCAAATACATGGTCTCTGCCTCTACCGACTTTTTGCCATCTTCGAGTATCATGTCCCTGTAAGACTTGCCCGCTGGCACCATGGGAAGGACATTTTCCTCCCTATCCACATGAAAGTCCATGATAACAGGCCTATCTTGAATCTTGAGAGCTTCCTCTATGATTTCTCTCACCTCCGAGGGCTTTTCTGCCCTAAAGCCCGCCGCACCGCAGGCCTCTGCAAGCTTTACAAAGTCTGGCTGAACTGAAAGGTCCACCTCCGAGTATCTTCTCTCATAAAAGAGCTCCTGCCACTGACGCACCATACCAAGATAGCCGTTGTTTATTATGGCAACCTTGACGGGCACCCTGTATTGTACCGCAGTTATAAGCTCCTGCATGGTCATCATAAAAGAACCATCACCGTCTATCACAAAAACTTCCCTTTCTGGTCTTCCCAGCTTGGCGCCAATGCCCGCAGGAAAACCAAAACCCATAGTTCCAAGACCGCCCGAGTTTATAAACTGCCTTGGAAAGGAGTACTTGTAGAACATAGCAGACCACATTTGGTGCTGGCCTACACCTGTGGTAATTATTGCCTCGCCTTTTGTAGCCTCGTATATCTGCTCTATCACATACTGGGGCTTTATGATGCTGTTGGACCTTGCGTAAGTCAAAGGATGCTTTTTTCTCCAGGCTTCTATCTGTTCTATCCATTTTTGTTTTTCTTCTGGATAGAGTGTCTTTGCAACCTCCCTCTTGAGCTCCTCAATGATTTTTCTCAGCACTATCCTTACATCTCCTACTATGGGCACATCCACCACTATGTTCTTGGATATAGAAGCTGGGTCTATGTCAATGTGAACTATCTTTGCTTGAGGTGCAAATTCTTCCACTTTACCCGTTACCCTATCATCAAAGCGGGCACCAACCGCAATAAGAAGGTCGCAGTTATAAACCGCCATGTTGGCGTAGTAAGTACCGTGCATTCCAAGCATATGAAGGGAAAGGGGATGAAGTTCTGGAAAGGCGCCCTTACCCATGTTGGTGGTGGTAACGGGGATATTCATAAGCTCTGCCAGCTCAACCAGCTCCTTCTGGGCTTCCGCCTGAACAGCACCGCCACCCACATACATAACGGGTCTTTTTGCCTCAAGTATGAACCTGACCGCCCTTTTTATCTGCTGTAGGTTACCCTCAAGGTGGGGTCTGTACCCAGGAAGGGACTCCTTTACCTCATCGAAGGTAGGCACGGGAACATCGCTCAGCTTCTGGGTTATATCCTTTGGTATGTCCACAAGCACAGGACCAGGACGGCCAGTCCTCGCTATGTAGAAAGCCTGGCGCAGTATGAGTGGTAGTTCCTCTATTTTCTTGACAAGAAAATTATGCTTGGTTATTGCCCTCGTTATGCCTACTATGTCCACTTCCTGAAAAGCATCGTTACCGATAAGATGGGTTGGCACCTGCCCAGTTATGAAAACCACAGGGACAGAATCCATGTAAGCATCTGCGATGGCGGTCACCAAGTTTGTGGCGCCAGGACCGGAGGTGGACATGGCAACACCAACCTTTCCCGTTGCTTTGGCATAACCCTCCGCCATGTGGCCTGCACCCTGCTCATGCCTTGCGAGTATATGCTTTATATAACCATCCCTGTAAAGGGCATCGTAGACCTCCATAATGGCACCACCTGGATGACCAAACACAAGCTCCACTCCTTCTTCTTTCAATGTTTCTATGACAATATCCGCACCCTTTCTCAGCATTTAAATCCTCCACAGTAGTTTTAGAGGTATAAAATATACGCAAATTTAAAAGTTTGGTTAAATTTGTCCATAAGGCTTTTATTTTATTAGCATAAGCTTAAATAAGTGTAGATAATAAATAAGTTAAATAGTTCTTATTGACTGACCCCGGTCTTTAGGTTTATAGTTTTTTAAGCACTTTCAAGGGAGGTGTAAACATGCTAACAAGGCGTGACCTTTTGAAATCTGCAGGGGCGGGCGCAGTAGCCCTGGGACTATCGTCCCAACCAGTTTTTTCAGCTGCAGAAAAAGTGGTAAAGATGGAAGCACTCATGCCATCACCAAAGGGCAACCGCGTAGTGGTGTGTGGCGGTGGATGGGCGGGTCTTACGGTAGCCAAGTACCTAAAAAGGGAAAACCCCAACATAGAAGTAGTGCTAATAGAGCAAAGACCCAACTTCTTCTCATGTCCCATATCCAACCCATGGCTTGCAAACCTTGTAAACCTTGACTTCATATCCCATGATTACAACCAACCCGCAGCAAAGTACGGCTACAGGTTTGTAAACGATAGAATAATAGCCATAGAAAGGGACAAAAAAAGGGTATACACCACCAGAGGTTATATAGAATACAACTATCTTGTTCTCACCCCAGGCATAAGGTATAACTATGCACCGTGGTTTGGCGACAATCAGGAACTAATAAGGTATACAAAGTTGAACTTCCCAGCGGCTTACATACCTGGCTCTGAACACCTTGCTCTCAAAAGGAAGATATGGGCCTTCGAAGAAGGTGACTTCATCATAACCGTGCCCCCCGGTGCTTACAGGTGCCCACCCGCACCCTATGAAAGAGCCTGTATGGTAGCAGAGGTTTTCAAGAGGAATAAAGTAAAAGGTAAGGTCATACTCCTTGAGCCAAAAGAAGATATAGCACCCAAAGGTCCTGGCTTTAGGATGGCTTACGACCAGGTCTACTTAGGTTTAGTGGAGGTAGTGACAAAAGTTTCCATAAGGGAGATAGACCCCATTAAGAAGGTAATAAAGACAACCGCCGGAGATTTTAAGTTTGCGGATGCCAACATAATTCCACCACAGCAAGCTGGTGAACTGGTGTGGATGGCAGACCTCATAGCCAAAGACAAGGAAGGAAAACCCACTGGCTGGGCAGACCAGGACCCCCTCACCTTCCAAGCAAAAGCGGATGCAAGCGTGTTTCTGTTGGGTGATGTTATATCTCCTGCTTTGGGTGTTGCTTATCCCAAGAGCGGTCATCAGGCAAACTCCCAGGGCAAAATAGTGGCAAAGGTCATAGCCTCAAGAATAGCGGGCAAAGAAATAAAGCCCGGAAGCCTTATGCCAGAAAATGTGTGCTACTCCATGGTAAACGGCACACCCCAAGAAGCTATAGTCATAAGCGTTAACTACGAATACAACGAAAAGGAAAACAAGATAACACCAAGACCAAGAACCATCAACGACAGGTCAGAGGCTCTGGCAAAGGCTACCTATGAATGGGCAAGAGCCATGTACAGGGATATGTTCTCATAATGCCTAATGGGGGCCCACCCCCCACAGAAGATAAAAAATTGTTTAACTTCTATTGGTTTGGCTTGTTTATGTCGGAAGTTGACCCCAAAATATTTAAAGAGGTGCAAGACATGAATAGAAGGGGCTTCATAAAGGTATGTGGAACTATGGCGGTGGCATCCATGGTTGATCCATCTTTATTTTCCCATGTGCTGGCACAACAGCAAGACGGTATGTTTCAGGCCTATAAGAAGGCTCTTCTTGTAAAAGCCGACGGAACACCTCTAAAAGAAGGAGACATAAAGCCCCATGTTAACTACATCTTCTTCTATCCCCATACAGCCACACCATGTTATCTTATAAACCTTGACGAGTCGGTGCCCCCTGCAGAGGTGAAGCTAAGGGATGGGAAAAGCTACCGATGGATGGGAGGAATAGGCTCCAAGAAGAGTATAGTAGCATATTCCGCCATATGCGCCCACCAGTGGAGCTACCCCACGCCTCAGTACTCTTTTATTAACTACTATCCACCCCATAAGCCTTCAGATACTACCAAAAAGGCGGGTATAATCCAGTGCTGTGCCCACCTTGCCCTTTACGACCCAAAACAGGGTGGTAGCATAATAGACGGTCCTGCAGACTTTCCCCTTGCCTCTGTTGTGCTTCAGGAGGAAGGTGGACTGCTCTATGCGGTAGGCGTGCTTGGAAAAGACCAGTTCCAGCAATTTTTCGACAACTACAGAACAGAACTAAGACAACAGTACGGGTCAACAGCAAAAGCCAGAGAACTCGTGGACAAATGCACTGTAGCGGAGGTGGATAAATATGTCCAGGCAGTGGTCATGTGTTGACAGAAGAGAGTTTGTGTCCGGTATTCTTGCGGTAAGCGCAGCAATCCCATTATTAGCCTATGCAACACCTTCAAGAAGGCAAAAGGCACACGTGGTCATAGTAGGTGGCGGTTATGGAGGTGTAACTACCGCCAAGCACCTCAAAAGATACAACCCAAACCTGGATGTAGTTTTGATTGAAGAAAGGCCCTTTTTCATGTCCTGCCCCATGTCCAACCACTTTCTCGCAGGTCTTATGGAGTTGACGCAACTTTGCTTCTCTTACAATGTGCTCGAGACAAAGCACGGAGTAAAAGTCATTAACGACAAGGTTCTGGGTATAGAGCTGGACAAAAAGGCTGTCAGGACATCCTCTGGCTACATATCTTACGATTATCTGGTTCTCTCGCCGGGAATAGATTACGACATTGAAGACAAGCCCTACTACAAAGAATCCATAGTTCGTAACCCTCCAGCTTTCAAACCAGGCTCTGAACACATATACTTAAAGAGGCTGATAGAGGAGTTCGAAGGTGGTGACATTCTCATAACTGTCCCACAGCCTCCATACCGTTGTCCAGCAGCCCCCTACGAACGCGCCGCCCTAATAGCCAGCATGATAAAAAGAAATAAGCTAAAGGCTCATATGTACTTTGTTGATGCCAACGAAAGGCCTCTGATAAACTCAGAGGGTTTCATGTCCGCCTACTACGACCTCTACAGGGATGTAGCCACCTACATAACTTCTGCGCAGATAAGAGATATTGATGTACAGAAAAGGGTTGTAAGAACCTCGCATGGGGACTTTAAATACGACCTTGCCAACATAATACCACCCATGAGGGCAAACAGAATCGTCAAAGAGGCTGGACTTCTAAAGAAGGGTCAAAGGTGGGTAGAAGTAAACCCTCTTACCTTTGAATCGCAGGTTAAAAATGTTTTCGTAATCGGAGATGCAGCCCAAAGTTACTTACCAAAGAGCGGATACGCAGCCCATTCAGAAGGAAAGCTCGTTGCAAAAATCATAGACGCCAGGATAAAGGGCAAGGAAGTCAAGGAAGAGTACCTGCAGATGATATGCTATGCCATGGTGAGCGACAAAGAAGCCATAATGACAGAAACAGCCTTCCGTTACGACGCGGTGAGTAAAAGGTTTATGCCTACCCATAGGGAAGACAACCAAAGGAAAGAGAGCACCGCAAAAAGATACGAGGAATGGGCAAGGGGACTTTGGAGAGACCTCTTTGGCTAAAACTCCTTTAGCATCCCCTTCACCTTGTCTTCCCACCCGGGGTGGACAAGGGCTACCTTTCTTAATCTTCTCTTTCTGTCTTTCGCCTTGTGCGTGTTGTAGTGAGAACCGCCTGACCTCATCCTCTTTACTTTACCAGTGGCGGTTATCTTAAACCTTTTCTTCGCAGACCTGTTGGTCTTCATCTTTACCTTCGCCATGTAAATACCTCCAGCAAAGCATTATAGCACACTTAGCATCCAAGAAGCTCTTTAAGGTCTTTACTCAAATCCCTGTATACACCAAGCTTCACGCGGTAAACCTTGCCATCCCTATCTAACAAGTAAGAAGTTGGAAAGCCCATGAGCTTGAGCTCCTTTTCCGCCTCCTCGGAGGTACGGACCATCCAAAAGGAGTAAGAGTTCTCCCTCAAAAACCTCTCAAGGGATGTCTCCGAGCTATCCATGTTCACCGCCAAGACTTCAAAACCCCTATCCCTACAACGCCTGTATTCCCTCTCAAAAAGGGGCAACTCCTCCTTACAGGGTGG
Organism: Aquificaceae bacterium; assembly: GCA_026414575.1. GTDB lineage: Bacteria > Aquificota > Aquificia > Aquificales > Aquificaceae > Pampinifervens. The sequence continues at coordinate 12,220 of JAOAIS010000049.1, forward strand.
GCACCAAGTAGCCCAAAAGTTGACAAGAACCACCTTTCCACGAAGGTCTGATAGCCTGAAAACCTTGCCATCGGTGGTCCTAAAGGTAAGGTTCGGCATAGATTGCTCCGAGCTGGGTAAAGCCTGCAGGACCTCCTCTTGCTTCTGTTTTAAACCAAAAAATAGCATAATCCCCAAAAGCAGGCCTGCAAGAAGGTAAGGAAGGTATCTGAACATGTTTTAATAATTTATTAAGGGCCTTTTGACTTTCAAGTGGTGTACTCTGCGTTTATCCTAATGTAGTCGTAGGTCAAGTCCGAGGCGTAATAGGTCCAGCTTTCTTTGCCTTCCATGAGGTCAAGGGTTATCTCTACTTCCTGAGATTCCTCCAGGTATTTTCTGGCACCTTCTACAGCCCTTGGATGCACCTTGCCATCATAAACAAGATGGTTACCTATGTAGAGTTTTAGCCTAAATTGGTCTATGGGAAAGGGTGTAGAACCTGCCGAGGCTACAATCCTGCCCCAATTGGGGTCCCTACCAAAGATAGCGGTCTTTACGAGGTTCGACGTGGCTATTGCCTGAGCTATGAGCCTGGCTTTAAGTTGTATGGATGCGTTTTTCACGACAGACTTTATAACCCTCGTGGCACCCTCACCATCTTGCACTATCTTTTTTGCAAGACTTATGGATACATCCTCTAGGGCATCGCTTACCTTCTGAATATCATCCCTGTAAAGACCGAGGCTTATAAGACCAAAGGCGTCGTTGGTGCTTTGGCACCCATCTACGCTTATGGAATTAAAGGTCCTTTCGTTAACATCCCTATGAAGCCTTTCGATTATGTTGTGGCCGATTTCTGCGTTGGTAAAGACAAAAGCAAGCATGGTGCCCATGTTAGGGTGTATCATGCCTGCACCCTTGGCAAAACCAAAGACCTCTAGCCTGTCCCTCTTTAGGAAGTCATACTTTGGAAAGCTGTCTGTTGTGGATATTGCCTCGCTTGCCCTCTTAAGGTCTAAGGGTTCAAGAAGGCTACAGGCAGAATCTATTGCGGAAAGGATGCTTTCTATGGGCATGGGTTTGCCTATTACGCCCGTTGAGAACACAAGAACTTCATCCTCATCCACTTCCAACCTTTCCGCAACTTTCTTTGCCATGAGCTCCGCATGCAAAAGTCCATCCTTGCCAACGCCACAGTTGGCATTGCCACTGTTTATAACCATTGCCCTCACCCTGCCATTAAAAACACTTTGAGAGTAAAGGATGCTTGCGGACTTAAAGTGGTTTTTGGTGAAGAGAAAGGATGCGGTGCAGGTTTTGGGTAGATGCACCACAAGGATGTCTGGCTTTCCGCCCGTCTTCAGTCCTGCCCTTCCAACTCCCATCAAGATGTCCATAGGAAAATTCTACCACAGAGCTCCAAGCCTTCTCAGTCTTTCCTTTGCATCCTCTGCCCATGGTGCTCTTCCCTGAGACAGTTCAAGGGCAGTCCTGTAATGCTCAACAGCTTTGCTCCTTTGCCCCGTAGCTTCGTAATTTCTACCAAGGTAGTAATGGGTGGAGGCATGGTCTGGTATGAGCTGGCTCGCCCTTTGCAAGTGTTTAATAGATGCTGTGTGTTCCTTCTGTAAAAACTTCACATAACCATGAACATAGTTGGTCAAAAAAACATCGGGCATTGTCCTAAGGGCTGTCTCAGATTGTCTTTCTGCCTCCAAAAGCCTTCCCTCCATCGCCAGTATGTAAGCCACATAAGCCCTCGCAGGATAGTTATCAGGGTAGGCTTCCAAAGCCCTGTTAAAATGCTCAAGGGCTACTCTGTAGCTCCTCTGTCCGAAGGCTTTTTTGCCCTTTTCAAACTCTTCAAAGGAAGCCTGCGTTTGAACAAGTTTTGACTTTATCCTCTGAAATTCCAGCGTGTCTGTTATAAAAGCCCCTGTGGGCTTTAGCACTTCAATTTCTTTGCTTACTTCCTGTATCCTTGTATCGGGCAATGGGTGAGTGGACATCCACTCGGGAGGTCTCCCGCCCCTTTCCAGGGATTTAAACATCTCAAAGACCCTTATCATGCCCATGGGGTCGTAGCCAGCCTTGTAGGTATAAAGAACGCCGTATTGGTCTGCCTCCTTCTCTTGCTCCCTGCTAAACTTAAGGGCCAGAAGCCCTGCACCCACCTGACCAAACTGCAAAAGCGCTTTACCGTAAGGTCTATCCGCAAACAGAAGGGCCCCTATATTAAGCAAAAGGTTTAAACCGAACTGTTTTTCAAGAAACTTGGCGTGGTGTCTTGCGTTTATGTGCCCCAGCTCATGAGCAAGCACGCTGGCAAGCTCACTCTCCGAGTTTAGCTTCAACAACAAACCTCGGGTTATCATCACTGGACCGCCAGGAAGGGCAAAAGCATTGACCTGAGAAGAATTAACAAGGTAAAACTGGTAAGGTAGCCTCCTCTCCGATTTCCTGGAAAGGGTTAGACCTATATCCTTTATGTATTCCTGAACATCCCTGTCGGGATAGAGGCCGTCAGACTCCTCTATAGCGTAGGGCACATAAGCTCTGCCAAGCTCAACCTCCTTCTCTTCTGGCAACAGATTTAGAAGGGGCAAGCCCTTGGTAGTTCCCGCACAAGAAGTTATAAAAAAGATAAGGACAAAAAGACTAAAGAAACCATTAAACCCCTTCCTGCTTAGCATGGTTTTAATATAGCATCCATAAGCCTTAGAAGCACCTCGTTGATAAGAAGCATCCCTCTTCTGTTAAGCCTAAATCTATCACCTTCCACCTCAAAGAAATCCTCCAATCCCTCAGGCACCTCACCGATGAGGCTTTTTTCCACACCCCTTCTGGTTCTCAGGGCCACAAAGATATAGTCATAGAGGCTTTCCTTACCCTCCAGCTTTTCCTGGTAAGCCACGGGCTTTTGTCCAGACATTACTTTTTGAGTATAAACCTTTAGACTCTTTGAATTTCCAAATCTGACACCCTCTATAAAACTCCAGGCGGATGCACCAAGTCCAAGAAACTCCTCGTGAGTCCAGTAGAGCATGTTATGCAAACACTCATAGCCAGCGAGCGCAAAGTTGGAGACCTCATAATGCACAAAGCCCATATCCTCGAGCCTCTCTCCTATAAGTTGGTACATGCTTGCTATAACCTCATCGGCAGGAAGCTCCAAAAGCCCCTTTTGATAAAGCCTTCCAAAGACTGTATCCTCATAAGGGGTGAGGAGATAGAAGGAAACATGGGTAACGGGTAAGGATGCGAGCATGTCAAGCTCCCTTTGAAGCTCTTGAAAGCTTTGTCCCTGATAACCATAAATGAGGTCTATGTTTATGTTGTCAAATCCAGCCCTTTGGGCCCTATCAAGGCTTTTGAGACAATCTTCTACTCCATGAAGTCTGCCAAGAGCCTTCAGACCCTCTTCCCTCAAGCTCTGTACCCCAAGGCTTATTCTGTTAAAACCCAGCATCTTCAACAGTCTAAAATCTTCAAGACTGTAATTTTCTGGGTTGCACTCAAGGCTTATCTCTCTAACACCAGACAGGTTCACATGCTTTGACAGTCTTTCAAAAAAGTCAGCATAAAGCTCGGGCCTTACGATGGAAGGCGTCCCACCACCCAAGTAAATGCTCCTTAGGTCAAACTCAAGGTCTTGGTAGAGCTCAAGCTCCTTTAGAAGGAGGCTTAGGTATTCCCCGTGGTTTGCATCCGGTGCGACAATAGAGAGAAAATCACAATAAGGGCACTTATGAGAGCAGAAGGGTATGTGAAAGTAAAGACCCTTAACCATCCTCAAACCTTATGGGTCTGTTCCTCTGCTCCCTTATTATGGCAAAGGCAAGGCCCATAAAAAGGGAAAAGGTAAGCACGCTACTTCCCCCGTAACTTACAAAGGGTAGAGGAATGCCAACAACCGGCATCCATCCCATGGTCATAAGCATGTTGACTAGGCTCTGGAAGAGCCACAGGCCTGCAAAAACGCCCAAATAAGCCCTTTCCAGCGGGTAAGGCGTGTGGAAGGCATAGAGGGCAATCCTGTAAGAGATTAAGAAAAGGGAGGCGAGGAGCATGAGACTACCCAAAAATCCCCATTCTTCCGCTATGACGGAAAAGATAAAGTCCGTGTGCTTTTCTGGCAGAAAAAGAAGGTGAGACTGGGTTCCTCCAAGTAGGCCCTTCCCCCATAAACCACCTGAACCAACCGCTATGACAGACTGGATTAGCTGATAACCGCTGCCGTGATAGTCCTCGTAAGGGTCAAGCACCGCAAGGATGCGCTCCCTTTGGTAATCCTTAAGAAGATGCCACAAGAAGGGGGAAGATAAAAGAAGGGCAAGGGCTGTAATGAAAAAGTAACGCCACCTAACACCCCACAGAAATAGGAGAAAGATAAGGATAATGCCGTAAGTTATGGCTGTTCCAAGGTCTGGCTGTTTGATGGTAAGCACAGAAGGAAGCATAAAAGCCATCACAAGTATAAAACTTTCCTTGCTGAAAGGCTTTTTTATGTGGCTTAGAGTGTGAAGAGAAAAGAGGGTAAAGGAAAATTTAAAAAGCTCTGAAGGCTGAAGGCTAACTGGCCCAAGGTCAAGCCACCTTTTGGCGCCGTAAACGGTTTTACCAAGCAGGGGCACAAGGACAAGGAGTAGGAGATTAAAGAAGTATAAGGCTGGTGCCAGGTCATAAAAAAGCCTAAAGTTCAACCTCGATAAAAAAATCACCAAAAACCAGCCTATGGAAAGATAGATTAGTTGTTTGATAAAAAGGGGTGATATGGACCCTTTGTAGGTGGCGCTATAGACGCCCAACAGCCCAAACATGCACAAAACAAAAAGGGCAGAGATTAAGTAGGGGTCATAATCCTGCAAAAACCTACGAAAGAGGCTCTTCATAGTATACAAACCTTCCACAGGAAGGGCAAACAACCACATCGCCCCCGACCAGCCTTGAATAGAGAGCGGACGGAAGCTTTGTGCCACAGCTTGTACAGGCGCCGAGTGAGTCCACGGGAAGTATAAGGGGGAGGCCATGCTTTCTCTTTAGGTTTTCGTATTCCTGAAGTATCTTATCCTCTGTGACATCCATCAAATTCTTTAGGTCTTCTTCAAGCTCTTCAAGCCTGTTTTTCAGCCTTGACTGGGAATACCTTATGTCCGCCAGCTCTTCTTGAATTTCTTCCATCTGTTTAGCCAACTTTTTGTCCTCCTTTTCTCCTTCAAGCCTTTTTAACTCCTCTTCTAAGCTCCTCAAACTGCTGGCAAGCTTTATAGCGCAGTCCTCGTGCTTTGCCTTCTCTCTCAGGAGAGCCTTGTATTCCTCCGCCCTTTTGACAAGGCTTAGCCTCTCTTCCGCAACCTTAGCCTTCCTGCCACATTCCTCTATGAGCTCTTTATGACTTTGAATGTCCCTTTTAACTTCTTCTGCTCTTTTTACAGCAACTTCCCTTCGCTTTTTCAACTCTTCCAGCTTCATCATTAGCCCTTCTGCCTGCAACTGGAGTTTTTCGAGGGATGCTCTGGTCCTTAGGATCTCCAATTCGGTCCTTTGGAGTTTTAGCATTGTCCTTAGTATGTCCGATTTCACAAGGAATATAATATAAGCCATGCTTGATCTTTTGATAAAATCCGCCCTTTTGCCCGAAAAGGGTTATCCCGTGGATGTGGGCATTAGCAGGGGTATCATAGTGGATGTGTCTGAACACATCAAGGAAGAGGCAAAATACACCATAAGGGCAGAGGGCAAAGTGCTCTTCCCTTCCTTTGCCAACATGCATACCCATATATCCATGAGCCTTTTGAGGGGCCTTGGTGCAGACCTTCCACTGATGGACTGGCTCCAGAAGGTCATATGGGTGCTGGAAGGTGAGTTTATATCTCCAGAGTTTGTAAGGGATGGAGCTCTTATAGGCGTGGCGGAAGCCATAAGGTCTGGAACCACCCTCTTCATGGATATGTACTTTTTTGAAGAGGCGGTGGCGGAGGTGGCAGAGAGGGCAGGCATTAGGGCTGGTCTTGGTTTTGGCATACTTGACTTTCCCACAAGGGTGGCAAAGTCGCCGAAGGAATACCTGCAAAGGGCAAGAGGCTTCATAAAAGCTTTTAAAAACCACGAGCTTCTCTTTCCCGTAGTATGTCCCCATGCGGTCTATACATGCTCGCCAGACACCTTCAGAAGGTCCTTCGAGCTTGCCTCTGAAGAAGATGTATACCTTCACACCCACACAGCGGAAACCCAGTCGGAGATAGAAGCCTGCCTTGAAAAATTTCAAAAAAGGCCTGTAGAGCATCTTCATGCTATGGGAGTACTTAGCCAAAAAACCCTTATGGCCCATGTGGTTTGGACCACGGAGGAAGAGAGAGAGCTTATTAGGGAAAGCGGTGCCAAGGTTCTACATTGCCCCGAGAGCAACCTAAAGCTAGCATCGGGCATAGCACCAGTGAGCGATTACTTAAAAAGAGGCATACATGTATGCCTTGGCACCGATGGTCCAGCATCCAACGATAACCTGGACATGTTGGAAGAGATGAGCCTTATGACAAAGCTACAAAAGGGCACAAACCTTGATGCCAGCGCTATGGATGCGAGGACAGCCCTCAGGATTGCTACCGAGGAGGGCTTTAGGGCGGTAGGCATAAAGGCAGGCAGGATTGAGGTAGGCTACGAGGCAGACCTTATACTCCTTGATGTTCAAAAGCCACACCTCCAACCCCTCTACGAACCCATTTCACAGCTTGTTTACTCTGCCAAGTCCTCTGACATAGACACGGTCATCTGCAAAGGCAAGGTTCTCATGGAAAAGGGGGAGTTAAAGACCTTAGACCAGGAAGAGGTGTTATCTGTTGCCAAAAGGTGGAAAGAGAGAATAAGGGATTTTCTGAAGAGTAAAATTTTTACATGACGGGGTGTGGCTCAGGTGGCAGAGCGCCTGCTTCGGGAGCAGGAGGTCAGGGGTTCAAGTCCCCTCACCCCGAGTATTGAAAATTAACCCATCATTTTGCAAAGCTTCCTTATGGCTTCAAGCTTTTCCCTCTCCCCCACCTTAGCCCTTTCTATGGCTTTTTTCAGAGATTCTATGGTTGTATCGTAGGTTTTCCTGTCTACTGGATAGGGGTAGCCGTCCTTTCCTCCGTGGGCAAAGGAATATCTGGCTGGGTCTTTAAAAGAGGGCTTAGAGCCGTAAAGGAGCTCACTAAGAAGGGATAAGGCCCTTATCGTCCTTGGACCAACTCCCCTAATCCTTAACACATCTTCAAAAGAAGCTATATCCCTTTCTTCCATTTTACTTACATAATTTCTGAGTCTTTTCAGGTCCACATCCTCCTCCCTTATAGGATGCCTACGTGGCATGCTAAGGGTCTCTACCCTCTTGAGCTCTTCGAGCAAGGCCTTTCTGTCCTTAAGCATATCTTTTATGGCAGCCCTTACAGGCTCTGACTCTTTTGCCACCATGTTGAGGTCTATCCTCTCATGAACCTTCTCTGAGGATATACCGCTGTGGGGCTCTTCAACAAAGCTCTTGACTTGTAGGCTTAGCCAGTGGTATCTTCTTGCGTACCCTTCCTTCTGATTCATGCCCTGTTGGATGACGCACCACTTACCATCTTCTGTAAAAAGCAAGGTGTGGTGGTAGAGTTGGTATCCATCCTGAAGCAAAACATTGTCCACCTTAGCAACCAGTCTGCTAACATCCTTTAGCCTATCACCATTCAAGCCAACCCTTTGAGAAATGGTGTCTATCTCCAAAGGAGTATTGAGGGCAGTCTTCCCTTTACCCCCAACCATGTATATTCCTATCTCGTAGCCCACGTCCTTGAGAGCTTCCTTTAGGGCACCACACAAGGTAGTAGTAAGGCCACTCGAGTGCCAGTCAAAACCCAGAAGGCATCCCAAAGATTGGAACCAAAAGGGGTCAGAAAGCCTTTTTAACAGAGTCTCCCTTCCATGCTCCAAGACCATAACTTCCAGAATGCTCTTTGAAAGCTCTACCATACGCCTAAAGAGCCATGGTGGTGCACTACCATAATGAAGTGGTAAGTTGGCTATACCCGTCCTCATGGGAATATAATATACTGAAGAGGGCAAAGGAGGTCTTAAATGGGAAAAGGGAGGCTTTGTCAAAAAACCAGGAGCTTTGAATTCTTGTTAAAGGACAAAAATAAATAGGAGGTAAGTCATGAGAGGAATTGCAGTCCTTGGTCTTTTGGGCGTAGCCCTTGCCCAGCCGGCTATTGACCCACCCTTTGCGGACAGGCTTTTTCCTTATGTAAAGTACGGGGAGGTTTGGACAGGTACTCCTGCCGTTGTCAAAGACGCAACCCTTCCTAATGCCCTCGTGGTCTACGGACTAAAGGAAGACCAAGAAATAGTGGCACTTGCTGGTAGAATAGCCTATTACTTGGGGCAGTGGACAGAAGACATAGGCTTTACCGCAGAGGATGTAAGGCAGTCAAGGATGCCAGAGCTTCTGGTGAGCGACCAAAGAATAAAAGGCATGGACTATCAAAACCTCATAGTGGTTGGGACCAACAACGATGTAGTAAGGGATTTAGGGCTAAGCTTTGATAAGCCTACTGTCAAACTTGTGCAGAAGGACGGGAAAAATATACTGATTGTAGGGGGCGCAAACAAGGAGCAGATAATCCAGGCGGGCAGATATCTTTCCGATGTTAGGCTCAACTTCAAGGCAGGAGCCTACAAAACCTTCTTTTCCTTTGTAGCCTTAAGGGGACACTTAGAAAAGGGTGAATTTGATACCGCCCTCAGGCTTGTTAGAAGTCCAGTGGGTCTTTCCGCCTGCGGTAAAAACATGGCCCTTGCAGGTCCTATGGTAGCCCAGTGGGGTGAGGAGCTAAGAGCCGTCGTAAGACACAGAAATAACATACTCTACAACGAGCTTCCAAAAGCCATAGAGGCAAAGGACAAGGAAAAGGCTATAAACCTCTGGAAGGAGGCCATGTTTACCTGTTATCAATGTCATCAGGGCATAAATGTGCCTCAGGTTAGAAGGTTCAAGCCAACGGAAAGCATACACATGAAGCACCAACAGATAGCGGAAGGCTTCGGCCTTGTGAAGGTGTTGGGCGCAGAAAAGTCCTGCGTAGCCTGCCATGCAGGACCCACCAGCATGAGGGGCTATAAGTAGTCTATCTATGTCCTACAGAAGGAGGGCTCTGAGTCTTTTGCTTGTGGCCCTCTTCCCATTTCTAATAGCACTTCTTGGTGTGCGCCTTGCCTTTACAGAAAACTTCGTGGAGTTTCTGTATGGCAGGGTAGAGCTTCCTCCGGACTCCATGCCCTACGAGCTAAGGCTCAGTATAGCCAAGATGGGCCTAAGGTCCGTAACTTCCAACAGGGGTATGGAAGAGTTTAAAAACTCTGGTCTTTTTAATCAGAAGGAGATAAGGCATATGGAGGATGTAAAGGGGCTTTTGGACTCTCTTTTTACTCTACTCTATGTGGGAGCTCCCCTTTGGCTTATGGGGCTTTTGAACCTCAAAAACAAAAAAGAAATTGGCAAGGCGCTTTTCTTCGGAAGTCTCTTGCTGGAGCTTTTTGTTCTCTTGGTGGTATTTGTATCCCTTATAAGCTACCAATGGCTCTTTGAAGCCTTCCATAACCTCTTTTTTGACCCATATTCTTGGAGGTTCAGGAACGAAGACATGCTCCTTCGTGTCTATCCGATGGACTTTTGGTACAAGGCAACCCTCTATACCGCTTTGGGCATCTTTACCTTTAACCTTCTTCTCCAATCTTTTGGTCTTCTCCTCTGGAGGAAAAATTCCTGAGCTTTTCCTCTGCAGGTCCGGGAGTGCCCAAATAATAACCCTGCGCCATGTCCACCCCAAGCTCAAGAAGTATCTCAACCGTATCCTTGTCCTCCACATACTCCGCAATAGTCCTCACGCCCAAACCTTTGGCCACATCTACCATGCTTTTGACAAAGGTCTTATCCGCTTTTGACCTTCTCATGCTCTTAATAAACTCGCCATCAATCTTAAGAAAATCCGCAGGAAGGTACTTTAGGTATAGAAAAGAAGCATAACCAGAGCCAAAGTCGTCTATGGCAAACTTAAAGCCTACTTCCTTTATTTCTCTCATGAAATTCCCTACCTTAAAAATATCCTGTATGGCTTCCCTCTCTGTGATCTCAAAGACGAGCCTCTCTGGCTTTATTTGGTAAGCTTCCATAAGGCTTACGATTTCCTTCGCAAAGTCCTGCGTAAGGTCCTGCGGAGAAAGGTTTATAAAAAAGATGCAGTTTGTGCATCTTTTGAAGGAGGATACTCCCTGAAAGAGCCTTTCCACCATGACAAGGTCCAGCTTTCGCATAAGCCCCATACGCTCCGCAACCTTTATAAAGCTTCCTGCGGGTACAAGCTCACCCTTTACCACAAGCCTCATTAGGGCCTCAAAACCTTCTATCTTCCAAGTTTCTAAGTTGACTATATCCTGCAGGAACACTTCTATAGAACCCTTTTCCAAGCTTTCCAGCGTGTCCTTTTCTACTCTCATAAACATCCTGTATAATTCCTTTGTAGATTCGTCCACCGCCCTTATTTCACCCTTACGCTCCCTCTTTATTACATGCATTAGGGCTTCACCCATAGAAATCATCTCCTCCTTGTTCTTGGCATCCAGTGGGTAGCATACTATGCTGGCGCTTATGCTTGGGCGAATCTCCAAGTCACCCAGAAAGAGTGGATTACCAACTATCTCCTGCTTTAGTCTTTCTGCCACATCCTTCACAGCACCCTTGTTGGATTTTGGCAGTATAATACCAAACTCGTCTCCACCAAGCCTTCCGGCCATATCAAGGCGTCTTATGTTTTTTCTTACAATATCCGCTACATGCCTGAGTAGAAAGTCCCCCACATTGTATCCATAAGTGTCGTTTATCACCTTGAGATTGTCTACATCCATAAAGATGAGACATAGCGAAGCTCCAAATCTGTCTGACCTCTCTATCTCTTCCTCAAGGAGCTTTTCAAAGCTCTTTCTGTTGTAAAGCATGGTAAGGGGGTCGTGCTCGGTAAGAAGCTTGATGTTTGCCTGTGTCTTTTCTAAGTCCTCTATCACCTTCATGAGTTTTACAACATGGAAGAGTTGGTTGCCCACGGTTTTCAGAAACAGAAGCTCCTCCTCACTAAAAGCCCCCGATTTTCTTAAGCTCACTACACCCGATTGATAGGAACTGCTCTCAAACTTACAATAGATGTAGTTATTGTCCGACCCGTAGGCATGAGCACTTTCCATAACCTTCTCTATCAGCTGGTGGGTCTCCAAATGGGAAAAGTTTTGCAAAAACCCAGTGGAAAAAACTACCCTGTCAGGAAGCTCTGCATTCTTGTTCCACATGTAAAAGACACCGCCGTCCGCCTTAAGCACATAATCAAGTCTTTCGAGCACCTGCTTGGAAAAGGTATCGATGTTGTTGTAAGCCTGAGTAGCATACTCGGAGGTCTCCAAAAGAAGGTATAGCCTCTGAAGCTCTTTGCTTTTCTCGTCTACAACCCTGTTAAAATTAAGCCAATTAAGGAGAAAGCCCAAAACCAACCTGCTCATATTGATTATGTGTAGCCTCACCAGAGGGCTTTCAAGATTGCCGCCAATTTTTGCCACCAGCAGGTATCCATCATAAAGATGGTAGTAGAAATCCCTATCAAAGTACTGCCCGCCAAGACCCTTAACAAGCTTGACAACTCCATTCATGTCAAAGGTTGGGGGGCTATCCCTTCTTTCGCCGTAAACATGCGCCACAAGCCTCTTGTCCTCAAGGCTGTAAAGGTAAATCTCTTTAATCGTATATTCCAAAGCCCTGTCAAGGGACAGAATAAGCACAGCATCTGCCATCTCCGGTTTTGACCTAAGCAAGGTTCCGAGCATAGACCTTGTCGCATTCATAATATGAACAGCCTCTTCCCTTACGCCCAAGTAAAGTATGGAAAACATGAGCAAGGCATAGGCAAACAGGCGTTCTGCGGATGCAAGCACTATGAGAAAGTCATAAAAATGTTTGTAGAGGGCAAGACTCAAAGAAGAAAGGGCAAGTAGTCCTATGGAGGCAGACATATACCAAGAACCTTCCTTCCCAAATATTTCCCTTCTTTTAATGTAAAAGGCAAGAAAAGCCATGAGAACAATGCTTACATAATCAAACATGTCTCTGTACCAAGGCTGTCCAAAACCCTCTACAAAGAGAGGTGGAAGCTCGTGGTGGAATAAGACCACATAGAAGGAGGAAAAGAGCGAAAGAAAAGTCAAAAGCCAGAAGGCAAAAGCAGGGGTAAACCTCCTGGAAAACACCCTATCATGAAAAACAGAAATATAAAGGGCAAGCACCACAAGACTTCTTGAGAGGAGAAAAAGATAAGCCACCTTGTTTCTTGTGTTTTTTGTTATGAAATCCGGAAAAAAGACAAAGGAGAGTATGTGAAAAAGGTCGGGAACCAGCGAAGGTATAAGAAAGACGCCTATAAGGTAAAACCTTTGACATACAATGCGTGGACCAAGCGCGAGTAGGGTAAGAACTATAAAGAAGAGAAAAGCAAAGGAAGTAATCCTTAGGGTGGCTATCCAGAAGGCAAAAGAGCTTCTATCAAGGACAAGCTGGTCCCTGTACAAAAAGGCAATAAAGGTAGCTAATGCACCCCCCAATAGTAAAAGGATGCTTATGTATTTATGCATCAAACACTATTATAGTCAACGGAGGACCCACTTGGGACATTAGAGTTCAGAAGTTTTAGCAGAAATTTTGCTACCTCTTTTGGGGGTTTTAAAGTCTTTGGGTCCTCTTGGGGGTAGGCCCTTGCCCTCATCTGCGTCCTTGTGGCACCGGGGTTAAGGGCATATACTCTTATGCCCCTTTCTCTTAGCTCCTCCGCCAGCAAAAGGCTAAAGCCTTCCACACCAAACTTGGAAACCGCATAGGCTCCCCAATAGGGCGCAGGTCTTTTGCCTGCACCTGAGGAGAGATTTACGACAACAGAGCCCTTTTTCATGTGAGGGAGGCAATACTTAGTAACATAAAAGATGCCGTTTAAGTTTACCCTTATGACCTCTTCCCATACATCCTCTGGATACTCCTCAATGGATACCCTATCCCCCAAAAGACCGGCGTTGTTCACAAGCAATTCTAAACCTCCCAGCTTTTGAAGACAGAAATCCACAAAGTTCTTCACGCTTTGCCTTTCCCCCACATTACAAGCTTTTATGTAAAGACCACTCGGGCTTCCTAATTCTTCCTTTAGCCTTATCAAATCCTCCTCTTTTCTCGAGCAGGTGCATACACTCCATCCATCCCTCAGAAGCTCTTCCACGATGGCCCTGCCTATACCCCTGCTTCCTCCTGTTACTATGGCTCTTTTTTTCTTCAACATGCGTATATTTTAAGAATATAATAAATTAATTAAGGAGGTCGAGCATGCTCCTGAACCTTGAAGTGAGAACACAGCTGAAAGACATATTCTCGAAGGAATTAAAAGAGCCGGTGAGCCTCAAGCTTTTTTCTCAGGCTATAGGCTGTGAGACCTGTCATATTGCGGAAGGTCTCCTCAAAGAGCTTGTAGAAACAGACCCAGAAAGAATAAAGCTGGAAGTATACTCGCCCCTTGTGGACAAAGAGATAAGCCAGAGGTATGGCGTGGACAGGGTGCCCACCATAGTAATAGAAGGAGACAGCGATTATGGCATAAGATACATAGGCCTACCTGCGGGTCTTGAGTTTACTACCCTTGTGCAGGGTATAGTGCAGGTCTCCAAGAGGGAGCCAAGGCTCTCCGAGAAAACGCTGGAACTCCTCAAAGGTGTTGATATTCCTATGGAAATAATGGTCTTTGTCACTACCTCCTGCGGATACTGTCCATCTGCCGCCATAACAGCCATGAACTTTGCCATGGCAAGCGACTACATAAAAGCCTTAATCGTAGATGCCAGCGAGAACATGGACCTGGCCGAAAGGTTTCAGGTAGTGGGTGTTCCCAAGATAGTGATAAACAGGGGCGTTGCGGAGTTTGTGGGTGCTCAGCCCGAGAACAACTTCTTGGGTTACATCCTATCTGCCTACGAAAAAATGAGGAGAGAAAATGGACAGGCTTGAATACTTTAAAAACCTTCTTGAGAAATCCCCCAACAATCCCATGCTCAACTACTCTCTTGCCCTCGAGTATTACAAGCTGGGCAACTACCAGAAGACGGTAGAATACATGACCGCATACCTAAGCCTAAAAGAAGACGAAGGTGCTGGCTACAGAGTGCTCGCACAATGCTATGAAGAGCTTGGAGAATATCAAAAGGCTATAGAGGCACTCCAGGAAGGTATACAAAAGGCTACAAAACACAACCACCCCAGCATGGTAGAGGAGTTCAAAACTTGGATAGAACGGCTACAACACTTGCAATCCTTTTAGCCCTTCTTTCCCTTTCCTTTGCCGGAGAACTAAAAGCCTGTTACAGGGCCTATTTACTTTTTTTACCCGTGGCGGAAACGTGCATAAGCTACAAAAGGGAAACAAACCTACTAAAAGCCAGCAGCTTTGTGCGCACTATCAATGTGGGAAAGCTGGTAAAAAGGGTTTATAACAAGGGAAGTGCCACGGTAGAACTTCCAGAACTCAGGCCAAAGCACTTTGTTTACTACCAAGAAGAGGGTGAATTCAAAAGGTATCAGGAGTATAACTTTGGAAATGGCAGGATAAAGACCACCGAAATACATTATGTAAAGCTTAGCAATGATGTAGAAAGGAAAGAAGAAAGAGAGTACGAATATAAAGGTTTTGTTGACCCATACACCGCCAGCCTTTTGCTTTACAGAGACAGCGCAAGGCTTGAGCAAGGAACCATAAAGATGTTTTATGATGACAAAGAGTACCTACTGCCCTATGGTGTCAAGGGTAGGGAGAGACTGGAAACTCCTGCTGGCAACTTCATCACGAGGAAAGTGGAGGTATACCCAAACATAGAAACAAAGGGCCTCCTCAAGCCCAAAGGCGTATGGTACCTGTGGATAGATGAAGAAACTCACATACCGGTAAGAATGGAACTTAAGTTTGTAATAGGTTCAGCTATCGCCAAGCTTGAAAAGCTCGAAGGTGACACAAGAATGCTTGAAAACCTTTTGAACGCAAAAAGGTAGGGGGCAAAGCCCCCCATTTGGAGATTACTTCTTCTCCTCTTTCTTTTCTCCCTTCTTTTCCTCTTTCTTCTCTTTCTTTTCCTGCTTCTTCTCCTCTTTCTTTTCCTGCTTTTGCTCCTGCTTCTGCTCCTGCTTTGCAGGCTGCTGCTGTGCCTGTTGTGCCATTACGGCACCGGTGAATCCTACTGCAAGTAGTAGTGCGAGTAGCTTCCTCATGTTTACACCTCCTTAAAAGTTTTAGTATTTAACATGATAACACGGAAAAATGAAAATTTCATTAAAACTCATGCCATCTGCCTTACCAAAAATAGAATTGCCTGATAAAAGAGAGCCAGCGCGCCCATCACATAATAGAATTTGTGATGATGCTCCACGACCCGCACAAGGGCGCAAGAAAGTCCCATGAAGAAAACTGAAAGGAGAAGATTTACTACGCCTACCACATAACCTCTTGTGGGAAACTCTCTCTCTTTGGGCATGACCATATTCAGACTGAGCCTGTAGGTATCAAAATCGGTAGAAAAAGTCTTACCTTCTTTCTGAGTCAAAAGGGAACCCTTCTCAAAAAGAATCTCCTCTCCCTTAACCTCAGCCCCTTTGGCTATAACCACACCCTCCTGAAACTTGAAGAAAACTCCTCCAAGGCTGTTGCCCTCCCTTTTTTCCACATACAGGGTAAACTGCCCAAAAGTATGAAAGCTCCTTATTGGCACCGATGTGATTATAAGAGCATAATACCTTAGCGTTAACTGTCTTCTCATGTGGCCTATATCCTCTTCCCTGAGTGTAAAAAAAGTCAAAAACAAAGACACAAAAACTGGAAGGGTTAAGAAAAGACTTTTAACATAAAAGCTTTTGGGATCTATGCCAAAAGCCTGAACAACTTGCAGTTTTTTGTTCTCCTTAAGCTCAAAAAGGTTAATAGAGAAGGACAAAAAGATAGCCATGGGAAGCATGAAGGAAAAGTAGTAAAAAAACCAGAGAAAAAGAAAAGGGAGAGAGTCTTCAAGAGGCAACTGAAACATTATCTGGTCAAACCTGAATATTTGAAAAAGAAGGAGAAGAATGGTTAGCGTAGAACTTATAAAAAGGGATAATTTAAGGGATTTCCAAAAAAACCAACGAAAAATCATTTAGCCTTAAGCTTATTTTTTAGCCTTTCCTTCTGGTTTGGTTCCCCTCTTTTGCCAGCCATAAGCAATTCGTAGGCTTTTTTGTAGTATTCCTGAGCCTCCTTCTCTCTTCCCAGCTTGGACAACACATCACCCATGTGCTCGTAAAGGACGGGATCCTCCTTTTCCTTCTCGAGGGCTTTTAGAAGCAGTTCGTAGGCTTTTCTGTAGTCCTCTCTATAGTAGAAAACCCATGCCATGCTATCTATGTAAGCAGGATTTTCTGGCTCCTTCTCAAGGGCCCTTCTTATGAGGGACTCTGCCTCATCCAGCCTTGTGCCCCCGTACCACAAAAGCAAAGAATATCCAAGATGATTTAAAAGCTCGTGGTCATTGGGGCTAAGCTCAAGGGCTTTTCGCAAGTCATGCTCCGCAGACACTATCCTTCCCATCCTATCGTAGACTACAGCCCTCAGAAAATAACCCCTGTGGTCCTTCGGGTTTATGTGGATAGCCTTCTCTATAAAACCAAGAGCCCTCTCGTGGTCATCCGTCTCGCTAAGGAGATTGCCCATGAGTAGGTTAAGTTGGTAGCTATTTGGCTCCAAAGAAAGACCAAGCCTAAGGAGCTCCTCCGCTTTCTTGTACTCCTTTTTGTCCGTGTAGATACCTGCCAACCTTTCAATAATTCTTGGATTATTACCAAGCCTTTTTTGCAAGTCTAAATAAATGCTGAGGGCCTTATCGGTTTCCTTGAGTATTTCGAGAAGCATGGCGTAGGTGTAAGCCACATCTGGATTTCCAGGATTATCTGCATAGAGCCTCTCTAAGATTCTCCTTGCTTCCAAGTTTTCCCCAACCCTTATAAGCACAAGGCTATACTGGTAAAGATAAGCACCATCTGGGTATAGTTCTGATAGTCTTCTGTAAACCTCCTTGGCCTCCTCGTACCTTCCTGTGATAGTGTATAGATTGCCAAGCCTTTCGAGAGCACTCCTGTTTTCTGGGTCTTGCTTGAGTATATCCTTATAAAGACTTTCCGCTCTTGAGTACTCTCCTCCCTGCTCGTAAATGCTACCAAGGGTTATAAATCCGGCTTCAAAGGTAGAGCTGGCTTTTAGAGATTTTTCTAAAAGTTCTATGGCTTCCTGCTGTCTGCCCTGGGAGAGAGCTATGCGGGCAAGCATAAAATAGGGAAGTGGATTTTCTGGGCTCACCCTTGCAAGATTCTGCAAGACGCTGGTAGCCTTCAAAAGCTCACCCCTTTTTAAATACTCCTCCGCCAAAAAGACCATTATTTCCTTTGAGTTAGGATTTTTGGAGTAGCCCTCTTCAAGCATCCTAAAAGCCTTCTCAGGCTCTTTCCTGATTATGTACACGCTGTGAAGCGCCAGATATGGCTCTGGTAAGTCTGGATGTCTTAATTTAAAATCTTTGGCTATTTTAAGGGCTTTTTCCATTTTCTTGAGAGCTATCTCCAATCTGACGGTATCCACATAAAGGGTTGGCGTAGGAGACCTTTCAAGAGCCCTCAGACAATGGATCTCCGCCCGCGCAGGCTCCTTGTCTTGATAAAGCCTGCAAAGAATGTAATCACTGTAAGGGTTGTAAGCAAGAGCTAAGCTAGTAAAAAGTAATAGTAGTATGGCCCTCACTCTCCGCTCCTGTGGATAAGCATTGGGACTTCCAGCGTCCTGACCAGCTCAGAGGATGTGCTTCCAAGAAGAACCCTTTTAAGACCAGAGAGTCCCCTGCTTCCAAGAACCACGAGGTCTATACCCATTTGCTCCTTAAGAAACCTCTTAATACCATCCGCCGGGGATCTGTCGTCAATAACAAGGGACTCCGCATCAAAACCCTCGCCCCTTAATTTCTCTTCCATATCCCTCATATGTTTAGCCTTCTCTTCCCTGTATTTTTCGCTCAGCACATCCCTTATACCCTCTACCACAGGTATTTCTATGGTCTCTTCCACATGAAGGATGATTAACTTTGGCATGAATGGTCTGAAAAGTTCAAGAGTAAACCCCAAAGCCCTCCTTGCATGTTCTGAAAAGTCATAAGCCACAAGCACCTTTTTTATACTCTGTGGCTCTTTCCCCTTAAGAACAAAAACGGGCTTACGAGAATATTTGACCACCTTCTCGGTGGTAGAACCTATAAGTATTCTCTCCACAAGCCCCTTTTTATGACTACCCATAAAAAGCAGGTCAAAGGCCTCTTCCTTTTCAAGAATAATCTCTGCAGGCTCCCCCACCTCTACAGAAACATCAACCTGCAGGGGCTTGAGAAACTCCGCAAGGCCCATCATCTTTTCCTTTGACTCTTCCTTCTTTCTTTCCTGCAACTCTGTGAGGATTTGCAGGTCTATGGCACTCATACCAAAACTTTCAGGGTATGGAAGGTAAAGAACTGGGGAAACAGTATGCAGAAGTGTTATGCCCGCCCTGTGGGGTTCGGCGATAACCTTGACAAACCTTAGCAGTGGGTTTGTTATCTCTGTAAAGTCAACGGGAACAAGAAATCTCATGACTACCTCCCTTTTCCCTTCTAAAGGGTAAGCTCATTAAATTCCTCCAGGTTTAACTTAACAATACTCTCTATAAAAGGATAGCAAAGGTGGTTGCCCGCATAAACATCCGTAGCCATAGAAAAACCCTTTGTAAGCGACACAAGGGCTCCGGCCTCCTTTGCCACAAGGGCACCTGCCACCACATCCCAAGGGTTTAGCTCAAACTCAAGAAGACCATCAAACACACCTTCTGCCAAAAGACAAAGATCTACTGCGGCGGCACCTGGTCTTCTCATAGCACCTACCTTATCGAAAATCTCTTTAAAGATGCTCCAGTAAGAGTCAAGGCTTCTTTTTGCCCTCGAAGGATATCCGTAAGACACATAGCATTCCTTGAGCTGATTTTTTTGTTTTACTTCTATTCTTTTACCGTTCTTGAAAGCACCACCGCCAGCAACAGCCCAGTATAGGCTATCAAAAAGGGGTGTATAAACTGCACCAACAACAGGAAAGCCCTTGTAGAGAAGCCCCACAGAGGTGCCAAAGATAGGAAAGCCCGCCACATAGTTTTTGGTGCCATCCAGCGGGTCAATGTACCATACATACTCGCCGTCACCTAAGCCACCGTCCTCTTCCCCCACCACCCTGTGGTCTGGCAAGTATTTCTGTATATGCTCCCTTATCCTTTCTTCGGAAAGCTTGTCTGCAAGACTGTATATATCCTTGTCTCCCTTCTCCATTACAGTGTTGTCTTCTCTCTTGTAGAATTCCTTTAGAACAAACCCACCAAGGACCGCAGATTCTTTCGCCACCTTCAGAAAAAGCTCTATGTTATGCATCGTCCAAAACTTCTATGCAGGGTAGACTATTTCCCTCAAGAAGCTCAAGAAAGGCGCCTCCACCGGTAGAGACAAAATCTATAGCGTTGTATACACCAGCCCTGTGTATGGCATGGTCCGTGTCTCCACCGCCCGCTATGGTAAGGGCAGGAGACTGGGCAAGCAATCTTGCGGTCTCGTAAGTGCCATCCTTGAACCTATCCAACTCAAAAACACCCATGGGACCGTTCCACACTATGGTCTGGGCGCCGGCGGTTATTTCCCTAAGAAGCGTCACGGACACTGGTCCTATGTCAAGACCCATCCAGCCCTCTGGTATTTCCTGCCACGGCACAACCCTTGTGGGTGTGTTGTCGGACATTTCCTTGCCCACAACAAAGTCTACCGGCAGATAAAGGCTCACATCCAGCTTCTTGGCTATTTCCACTATATCCATTGCAGTTTTCAAAAGCTCTTCTTCCACCAAGGAACTACCCACCCTATAACCCATAGCCCTTATAAAAGTAAAAGCCATGGCACCACCTATAAAGAGCTTGTCCACCCTCTTTAGGAGGTTCTTTATGATACCCAGCTTGGAGGAGACCTTTGCACCTCCTATGATGGCAACCACTGGTCTTTGGGGGTTTACCATTGCCCTTTCAAAGTAGCTTATTTCCTTCTCAAGAAGAAAGCCCATGACCGCAGGCTTTAGTATTTGAGGCACAAGGTATACGGAGGCGTGTTTTCTGTGACATGTGCCAAAGGCATCGCTCACATAGACCTCTCCAAGCCTTGCCAAGGCTTTAGCAAAATCCTCGTTACCCTTGCTTTCGCCTTCATGAAACCTAAGATTTTCCAAAAGCACAACATCTCCATCTCTCATGCTGTAGACTTCCCTTTCCACCTCCTCACCCACACAGTCTGGGAGCATTCTTACATCACGACCTATGTGGCGGGAAAGCCTCTTGGCAATAGGTGCAAGACTAAACTTCTCGTCTCTCCCCTTTGGTCTTCCAAGATGGGATGCAAGCACTATTTTAGCTTTGGCATCTAAAAGGTACTCTATGGTGGGGAGGCTTGCCCTTATTCTCGTATCGTCCTCGATATTGCCAAGCTCATCCATGGGCACATTAAAATCTACCCTTACCAAAACCCTCTTGCCCTTAAGCTCCACATCCCTAAGAGTTTTTTTCCTAAAGGCCATGGCATCCTCCCTAAAAATCTAGGTCTATATCCTCATCGTCAAACTCAGGATTCTCATTCGTTTCAAAAACTCCTCTAAGATTTAGGGCAAGCCTTTTAAGGTTCTCAAGGAAAAACACCACATCTTCGTAAATCTCCAGAAGGGTCTTGTACCTAACCATGTCCTCGTAGCTAAGCTTTTTTGTTTTCAAAAGCTTCTTTATGGCTATCTTTGAGATAAAGGCTCTTGAGTACTTTTCCTGCCATTCTTTCCAAAATTCTTGACTGCTTACAGGCGATTTCACTATGAAAAATTCAAGGTTGGACAGCTCCTCTATTAGGTTAAGGTCAAGGGTGTTTTTCACGGCTTACCTCCTGCTGAAAATTATAAACCAATAAGTTCTCTTAGTTTTTTAGCTGGGTCTTGGCTTTTCATGAGACTCGTCCCCACTAAAAAAGCGTCCACGCCGACGCCCTCAAGCCTATCAACTTGCTCCCTATTCTCTATACCACTCTCCGCTATGACAAACTCCGCACCCATGGACTTTAGCTCCGGAGCAAGTCTTTCCGAAAGACTCACATCCACCTTGAGAGTGTCCAAATCCCTGTTGTTTATGCCTATTATCCTTGCACCACACTTCAAGGCTCTCTCCGCCTCCTTTAGGCTAAAGACCTCCGCAATATAAGAAAGACCAAGCTCTTTAGTATACTCGAGCAAATCAGCAAGAAGTGCATCCTCTAATATTCTCACTATTAGCAGAACCGCATCTGCGCCGTAGGCCTTTGCCTCAAGAATCTGTACTGGATGTATGATAAAGTCTTTCCTCAGAAGGGGTAGTCCTGTGCTTTTTCTTACACCAAAAAGGTCCTGAAGGTTACCACCAAAGAATCTTCTATCCGTAAGCACGGATATTGCAACGGCACCAGCCTCTTCATAGAGTTTTGCCTGCTCTACCGCCGATACATCCCTTATAAAACCCTCGGAGGGTGAAGCCCTCTTGACCTCGGCGATTATCCTTGGACCCTTTGCGGAAAGCGCCTTTTTGAAAGAATAGGACTCTTCCCTCAGAAAAGCCCTTTCCTCAAGCTCTTTGATATAATCTCTGGAGGTGTTTATTTCACTTCTCTTGTTCTCTAAGATTAGTTCCAAAACCCCTATGGATAAACCCTCCTGTATTCTTTGCCTTCCTTCCTGTATATGGCTTCAACGCCAAAATCTTCCCTCTTTAACTCATCGTATATTTTCTTTGCGCTTTCATAGCCATGCACCGCAAGCACAACCCCGCATCTTGGGTCTATCTCGTCGGGTATGGGTATGAGCTTCGCCCTACCCCTAAGGTGCCTTTCGGCCCTCGTGCCTTCTGAAATAGCCACAAAGGTGATGAAGTGATCCGGTTTTTTTATAAAAGGGTTTATGCTCATAAGATACTGCCTTATGTGAAGTTTTACTCCAAGGGCATGGAACCTTATCCAATACCAAAGATTTGCCTCCACGGCACCAGACCCCTTCCTAAGAAGTGCCACCACCTTACCATCCTCCCTTTTTAGGCTTACCAACTCGTTCCCAGTCTGGGCACACCAACTGTAAACATCTCTCTCAAAACCTGGGTCTGTAGATATTACCCTCAGAGTTTGCCCCTCTTTTAATTTTTTCATCTTCTCAGAGGTTATTACCAAGGGTAGGGGACAAACAAGTCCTGTGAGGTCAATGGCCTCTTCCTTAAGTTCTTCTAATGCCTTCATGACAGCACCTCACACTGCAATTACTTTGGCCTGAGGTTTTTCCTCAAAGCCTTCAATGTATAAATTTATAAGCTTTCCTGCCCTTTCAAGGTTTTTCAAAAACTCCTTGTCGTAAAGCTCCAGCGGATTATTAAGGTAGAAAATAACGCTGGCTTCGCCCCTTTGGAGTCTCACGGGCACATGAAAACTGCATGTTTTCCTGTCTAGCATAGCTTCTTTGAAAAGGTTTCCCTGCATGGGTCTTATACTTATGGACTTTAGATTGAACACCCCCTTCAGGTCTTTGAGATATTCCTCAAGGCTATTACTCTTCTGGAGTATGTCAAGAATGGCACCTGTCATCTCAAGGTGGGACAAGCTTTTTTCAATCTTGCCGTAATCTGACATAAGGTTTGAGTAAGACTTTCTGAGGTTTCTTATGTAGAACCTCTCCTTTCTCAAAGCCTCCACAAGGTCGGGATGCAGAGAAGAAAGAAAAAGTGCCACCATGACCGGTAGCAACGCAAGCCCCCACTTGCCGTAGTAGTAAAAGCCAAAACCTACGGAAAACCAGAAAAAAAGCATGCCTTCAAATATTTTTCTGCTGGTGTAGAGGGCGACGGGTGGCAAGAGGGCAAAAACCGCTTCCTTTTGCCCCGATAAAAGCACTAGAGCTGGCACAAAGATAAGGTCTCCATAACTTTTAAAAAGCCTTACTTGCCCCGGATACAGAAAAAGGTATACACTAAGGGAAAGATAGAGGACAGAAGGAATGATTATAAGAGCCTTGTGGGTATAAGGTTTGCCCATGGAAAGGGCGACAAAAAAGACAAAAAGTAGAACTCTGTAACCGAGGAAGATAAGGTTTATATCTCTAAGCACAGGAATATTTTACTCCACATCTATCTTTTTAACCCTTTCTTTGGGTTTGGCCCTTTCCATCTTCTGCTCCAGTTTGCCCACCTCATAATCCACAAGGGTCTTTAGTATCCTCCAGAAAGATAGCTCTATAGTATAAAGGTTTTTGAGAACCTCTCTCCTTACCTCCTTTGGTGGCAGGAAAAGCTCCAAAAGCCTAAACACCTCCATCCTCATGCGTTCCACTTCTTCCTCAATATTTTCCTGTCTGTGCTTTTCCTCCTGCTCCATCGGATTTAAATATATTTAAATTGCCATTAACTTCAAGAACTCCTTGACTGCCCTCTCCAAACCCCAAATAACCGCGTTTGATACGATGGAGTGCCCCACATTTAGCTCCTCCACCACATCCTTCAGAGCTTCCACCAACATGGAAGTGTTTTTGTAGTTAAGGCCGTGTCCCGCATAGACCCTAAGCCCTAAAGACTTAGCCTCCTCACCGGCTACCCTCAGTCTTAAAAGCTCTTCCTCCGCTTCTTTAATAAGATGCCTGTTAAAGAGGTTCGCATACCTGCCTGTATGGAGCTCCACCGCATCCGCACCCACCTCCTTGCTTGCATGCACCTGAGCCTTTTCTGGTTCCACAAAGAGGGACACCTCTATACCCGAATCCCTAATATCTATCAGATAAAGTCTTAAAAAATCCTTTAGCTTCACCACATCAAGACCACCCTCCGTCGTTATTTCCTCCCTCCTTTCTGGCACAAGTGTTACTCTGTTGGGCTTTATTCGGAGAGCTATTTTCTTCATCTCTTCCGTTGGAGCCATCTCAAGATTTATAGGCACATGGACCACCTTTCTTATGAGCTCCAAGTCCTCATCTTGAATGTGTCTTCTGTCCTCCCTGAGGTGTAGGGTTATTTGATGTGCGCCCGCCTGCTGGGCTATAAGGGCAGAATACACAGGGCTTGGCTCAAAAGTTCTTCTTGCCTGACGGAGAGTCGCCACGTGGTCTATGTTTACACCCAGCCTCATAAGGGTTTATATTATATCTATGCTTGAGATTAAAGAAAGAGACCCCTTTAGTAGCCTCGTACTTGAAGTCCTCGATGACCCGACCAAGAAAGAGATGGTCTTCTATCTCATGTGTTATTCACAGCTTGTCCGAAGGGATGGAAGCTTCCATATAGAGCTTGAGAGGTTCCTCTCTTGTGCTTATAGAAACTTTAGAAATGCCAGAAACTATTGGAAGGACATTCTCGTGGAGATGAACCTTTTTGTCATATCGGACCTATATGGCAACCTATACAAGGGGAAGGACATATACCGCGTGGAGGAAGGGGGAGTGTATCTCATAAGCCTAAAGCATGAGTATGCACACCTTTTCGACGAGCTCAGCTACAAGGCCCTAAAACTCTGGAATGTTTTGAGCAGAATGGTAGTATACAGAAGATTTCTCACTGCACAAGATGCGGTAGTCGTATCAACCCTCATGTTCAACGAGGGTCTTTACGAAGAGGTAAAAGGCTACAGTGAGGTTTGTGCCGAAAGATATCTCGCTGAGGCTATTTACTTTAAAGCCATCGGCAAGCTTTCCAGTTTATACATGGGCGACCTCAAAAAGACTCCACAAAATGTAAGAGCTATTTTAGGCGAGCTTGAAAAGCTGAAGGAAGTATACTACGGAATAAACATGCTGAAGCTTAGAAGGGACCTGGAAAACCTTGCGGAGAAGGTAGAAAGGAGCAAAGCTATTAGCCCTATTAAGATAGAGTTTGTAAACCAAAAGATGAAAGGTGGTGGTTGGCTCAAAAGCCTCCTTAAAAGGTTAATGGACATCTTTGGAAAAGTTTGGGGAGGGTGGAAGGACAGAGATAGTTATTGCCTTGAGGAAACCTTATGTTCAAGGAGTTTTCGGACCCCATACACCAACTGATAAAGGCAGACCATTGCGAAGTAAAAGTTATAAACAGTCCACCCCTTCAGAGGCTTAGATTCATAAGCCAGTTAGGTGTAGCCTACTTGGTTTTCCCATCCGCCCAGCACAGCAGGTTTGAACATTCCCTCGGCACTATGGAGCTTGCGGGTAGAATCTACAAAAACCTCAACATAAAAGATGAAAGGCTTTATAGCCTCGTGAGGCTTGCAGGGCTTATTCATGATGTTGGCCATGCCCCCTTTTCCCATACAACAGAAGTCCTAATGGGCGACAAAAGCCATGAATCCGTGGGTGAAAGGGTAATCTTAGAAGAGGGCGTGGGAGAGATAATGAAGTCATGCGGCTACACAGAAGATGAGATTGAATTGGTAAGGAAAATGGCCTTTAAAAAGGAGGGGAGTACACCCAAGATCATTACCGGTGAGTTTGGCGCGGACAGAATGGACTACTTAAGAAGAGATGCCTACTTTTGCGGAACTTCCTATGGCTTTTTTGATTACAGCAGACTCCTTGAAAACATAGTCCTCGTGGATGGCAAAAAATGCGTCCATGTTAGCGCTATAAGGGCATTAGAAAGCTTTATACTCGGTAGATACTTTATGTACTCGCAGGTTTATTTTCACAAGGTAGTGCGCATACTCAATATACACCTTAAGGAGGTAGTGCAGGGCTTTATAAGGGAAGGACTACTCAACCCAGAAGATTTTCACAGAAAAACGGACTCCCACATACTTTCCCTGATGATGGACAGACAAGGGGAAGAAGCCGTGAGAAGGGTGCTTGGAAGGGAGCACTACAGGGAAGTATTCTCTACCTCCTCGAAGGATGTCTTTGAGTTCTTAAGAGATAGGTTGCTGGAGAAATACGAAGAAAACCTCCTCAGGTTTGACCACATTAACAAGCAGGTTCTTGACGAGGACATACCCCTGTGGGATGGGCATAAGCTCATAAGCTTAATGGAGGCTTCAAAGCTTGTCTCTTCTCTTAGGGATATAGAATTTTACAGAATTTATGCCAATCCAACATACAGGGAGGAAATAAGGGAGTATGTTCGCAAAATCTCTTCATAGTTCCCGAGCAGTAGTTATTTTGCTGGTCCACTCTACAACCTTGGTGGGCATTGTCTCCCTCTGGAAGGTAGCCGAGCCTGTATACTTCCTTATTTTCCTTGCTCTATACCTTTCGGGTGTATACATGGACATAAAAGGTTCACATCCTGTCAATAGACTAACCCTAAATCTGCTTG
The DNA here is from genome assembly GCA_026414575.1 of Aquificaceae bacterium. Taxonomy (GTDB): domain Bacteria; phylum Aquificota; class Aquificia; order Aquificales; family Aquificaceae; genus Pampinifervens. The sequence continues at coordinate 38,721 of JAOAIS010000049.1, forward strand.
GCATAATACTCACACTCTACTTTATCTCCCATCTGACGCTGGAAAATCCCTTAAAACCCTTCTCCCATGTAGTGCTCCTGCTCCTTGCCATAAAAAGCCTCGAGGAAAAGAAGATAAGAGACCTCTATCAGATGTTGCTTCTTAGTCTTTTTGGCCTTTCCATATCTACCGCCTACAGCATAGGTCCAAGCTTCTTGCTTTTTTTCCTTCTTCACGGCTTTTTAGCGGTGTCCTCTCTTGTTCTCCTAAACCTCTACAGGAGGAGTGGGGACAAGAAACTAAGCTGGCTAAACTACAGGGAATATATCCTTGCAGGATTTGCACTATTTCTCTCTGTAGCGCTTCTGACATTCCCCCTCTTCTTTTTCCTGCCAAGAACTCAAGCGCCCATCTTTGACCTTTTTTCAAAAGGTAGTGGCTTAAAAACTGGGCTTGCGGAAAGCATAGCCCTCGGTAAGATAGGAGAAATACAGGAAGACAACGCGGTAGTCTTTAGAGCCTATGGGCTTCCTCAAGGTCTTAAAGACCCATACTGGAGGGTTATAGTCTTTAGCACCTACTCAAAAAACACATGGCTAAGAGCAAGGGAGGATAAGTACATACTTCCCGAGAATTCAGAAGGTTTAACTTACAGCCTTATCCTTGAACCCTCCTTCGACAACATGGTGCCAGCCCTCGATTACCCCCTAAACCTGCTTAGAATAGAAGGTCTGAGCGCCAACGCATTCATGGCAACAGGTAATGTGCTTCGCCTTGACAGGGAGATAAACAGGGCAGTAAGGGTCACAGTTAGCTCTTCAAAGACTCCAATACTCGTAGAAGATCCAAAGCCTTACCTTCAAATACCTAAGGACATAAGCCCAAACCTTATAAAACTTGCAGAGGAGCTCTCCAAAGGCGCACAAGGAGACATAGAAAAAATAAAAAGGGTGTTAGAACACTTTTCAACGGGTTACCAATACACTCTGAAGCTGGAAAAGTATGAGGGGGATCCCATAGATTACTTTATGTTTGTCTCCAAAAAGGGCAACTGTGAGTACTATGCTAGCGCAACCGCCCTTCTTCTTAGGCTGATGGGAGTGCCGACAAGGGTAGTCGGAGGATACAAGGGAGCCCTCTGGAATCCCTACGGCAACTATCACATAGTGACCAACTCCATGGCCCATGTGTGGGTGGAGGCTTATGTGGAAGGAAAATGGCTCAGAATAGATACAACACCACCCTATATGGCACCCTCGGTAGGGAAAATATCGGGCCTTTCCCTATTAAGGGATTCTCTTGTAAGCTTTTGGTATTCAAATGTGGTAGGTTATTCTTCAGAAAAACAAATTAAGCTTTTTAAAAACATAGGCGAGGGCTTTAGGGCTGAACTAAGAACAGAAAGTCTTTTTAAACACCTCATTCAAATAACGCAGTGGCTGATGCTTGCCCTCCTCTTATATCTGGTCCTTTTCATATTTTCAAGATTTAGAAAAACGCCTGAAAATCTTTATCTAAAGACAAGGGATATACTTCACCGGGAAGGGCTTGTAAAAAAAGAAGCCTTACCGGAGGAGGTTCTCTCCGCCTGCAAAAATAAAGAATACTACAGGTTGGTCAAGTTTATCCTTTCCATATACCAAAGGCACAAGTATTCACCCTATAGGGTTTATTCCGATGAAATTGTAGAAGGCTACAGAGCCATGGAAAATCTAAGAAGGATCATCCGTAGCTCCCGTCGCTCCTAACCCTTATGACCGTATGCACATTACCCCTGGGATTGAAGTCACCCACTACCTCAAGAAATCTTGGCCTAAGAAGGCTTTCCAAGGCTGTGTATATTTGGTTGGTTGCCTCCTCGTGAGATATATAACGGTTTCTAAACTTGTTAAGCCATAGCTTTAAAGACCTTAGCTCCACTATGTATTTGTCCGGTATGTACCTTATCCTTATGGTAGCATAGTCGGGATAACCCGACCGAGGACAAAGGCAGGAAAACTCAGGAAAAGTTATCTCAATCATATAGTCCCTACTGGGCGTAGGGTTTTCCCAAGGCTCAAGCTCCGCCTGCTCTATGGCTAACTCTCCATATTTTTTCTCCATAAGTTTCAATTTTACATTAATCGGCAACTCCCTCCTCGTTTTTCCCACACTCTAAAAATTCACAAACTGAGGAGTGGTGAGTTCAACAATCAGAAGTCCCTCCTTGGCAGAAGGCTCTTCAATGCGGGTATTGTAAAGTCGGAGCACGAAAAAGCTTAAAAGACTGCTTAAGCACGAGGTGGATATGCCTTAACAGCCACGGCGGGTCTTATCCAAACACCATCAGATTAAAAACAGTCTTCAACAGACATGTGGGTAGGAATCAAACATAAGAAGCTAAGCATAAACAATGGTTACAGCCAAAGAGCTAAAGGCATTCAAGGGTCTTTAACTTCTGTCCTCTTGCATTCTAACAGAAGGTAAACTCCGTCAAACTCTCTGCCTTTAGTTAAAACCCTGCAAAAGGGTAGCTCTTCCAGGTTTTTCTCTTTTGTTATAACAAGCCCTTCTGCCGACGATGGAAGCTCAAGCTTCTTTATGCACTTGCCAGAGTAGAAAACCAAAGCGGAATCCTCAGCCCTGTAAAAATAAACAGGACCCTCATAATTCTTAACCAGAGGGTAGGCTTTGGGCGTAAACCTCTCCTTCTCATAAAAGTGGATGAGCGGCATAAGCAGTAAAAAAACGAAGGAAGAAATCAAAATAGAAAACTTTAAATACCTCTTGTCCACCACCTCTGCAAGAAGTATGGCAAGGGGTGGGTAGGCAAAGAGTATGTAGTGATGTAGCTTGTTGCTGGCAAGGCTAAAAAAGAGCAAGACAAAAGCTGCCCAGAGAAGAAGGGGAAGCCAATCTCTTCTAAAGGACCTTATGAGCCTAAAGTAAAGGGGGATGTACCAAAGGGTGCTAAGGGCAAGGATAGGCAGGTAGTAGTAGAAGGGTGCGGGATGGGTGGACATCTGGCCAGTGTATCTCATCAGGTTCTCGTAGATGAAAAACCTGTAAAAGTATTCATAGCCATGTTGCAAAAGCATGAAGGCATACCAAGAAAAGCCCACAACGAGGAAAATAAAGAGACCTATGGGCTTTATAAAGTTTAGCCTTCTCTTCCAGAGTATGTATACACCTACCGCCAACACCACGCCCACAGGACCCTTAGTAAGAAAGGCAAGGGCAAGGAAAAACCATCCAAGCACTAACCTACTTTTCAAAAAGGCATAAAGCCCACACAGAGCAAAAAAGGTGTTTAGCATCTCTGGCACTACCGCCCTGGCTTCCAACCAGAGGTGAGGGAAGGTGGCAAGCACTAAAGCGGAGCTCAGAGCCTTACCCTTTGAAAAGAAGTCTCTCGTTAGAAGGTAGGTGATGCCCACCATACCCATGGCAGACAGGCCAGATACCAGCCTTGCGGAAAATTCGCCCAAACCAAAAAGATAAGAACTCGTGACAACCAGCCAGTAGAGCAGGGGTGGTTTTTCGAAGCGAGGTTGGCAGTTGTATTGGGGATTTATAAAATCCCCGGTCTTTATCATGTTTTGGACTGCATCCATGTTTCTCCCTTCATCCAGGGAGGTGAAAGATAAAAACCAACTGCCGAATATAAAATACAAAAGGAGTAGAACTAAAAGAAAGTAGAGATTGCGACGAAACATAACACGCCTATAACCCATCCTACCACCACATCGAGGGGGAAGTGAACGCCCATGTAAACCCTGCCATAGCCTATGAGTATGGGATAGAGTATCAAAAGCATCTTGAACCAAAAGGGTGAGCTATTTAGAAGGCATAGGGAGATTGTTGCAGCCATGGCAGTGTCCCCAGAAGGGAAAGACTTTAGCTTAAGCCTTTCAAGGATGTATACATTCTCAAGAACTGCGGAGGGTCTCTTTGCCCTTATTGTATATTTGAGAGTTTTTACCATCAGAACCTGAAAAACCATGACAAGAACATATTTGATGAACCTCTTGTCTCCCAATATGAATAGTATAAAACCAACGAGAAAGCCAAACCAGCCTTTTCCTAATATATGAAAATATCTGTAAAAAACATCAAGAACCGGGTGTCTTTTGTGGTTTATGAGGTAAAAAAGCTGGTGGTTGATGTGGAACTTTTCCAAATCCATTAGTTGTGCTTAAAGATTATCCTACCCCTTTCCACGTTTTCTGGTATTAAAATCACCCTCTGGTCGCTCATGAAGGAGACAAAGCCCTCTATAAGACCCGCAAAAAAGTATACAACCGGCGAATTCATGAGATCTTCGCCCACTATGGCGTCCGTAAAAACATCTTCCTCCGTAATAACTTTACCTTCTTCAACCTTTATTGACTGGGCAAAACCAAGGTCCTCAAGTATTATACAGGCTCTTCTCAGGGCTTCTTCCTTGGGAAGATTTTCTGGAAAGTGTCCTATAAGACTCTCTAAAAGTCTTGGACCTGCCTGTTTGCCCGCATCGCGCATAACTGCCTTGGCCCCCTTGTCTCCTATTAGGTTCTTAACACCTTCTGCCATGTTCACTATAGCCAGCAGTAAAATATCTGAATCTATCATGTCATATACCCCTTTCTTTATTGTAGCATGTCTTAAAAAAAACTAAAATTAGCTTAGCTTATGATGACTGTAAGCATAGCTTATCCAACCGACTCGTATATCCTACCCCTGAAGTCAGCACCCAAAGACTTGGCAAGCTCTTCTGTTCTTTTCATGTCCACGCCCTCGTAGTCCACTGCAGTTGCCACCACCTTAAAACCCTCCCTAATTGCCTCTTTTATAAACTCCAAAACCTTCTCAAAGGCGTATTCTTCCGCAGGCCTGCATACTTCGTTGTAGGTCTCCTTGTCTGGAGCATTAAGGCTCACAGACCACACATCCACAAGACCTTTAAGCTCTTTGAGCTTTTCCCTCGGAAGGAAGGTGAACATAAGACCGTTGGTGTCCACTCTTACCCTTCCACCCTTTTCCTTGACCCAGCGGGCAATTTCCTTGAGTGCAGAAAACCTAAGGGTTGGCTCGCCATAGCCACAGAAGACAACCTCTTCGTACCTTGTTGGTTCTCCTATTTCTCTTATGACCTCTTCCACAGAAGGGTCTCGAGATACCCAAACCCAATAGCCCTTCACCATGAAGTTTCTTTCCCTCTCTCTCTGACAAAAGGCGCAATGCAAGTTACATTTGTTGGTTAGGTTTATGTAAAGTTTGTTGTTTATCATATAAGTGACCGTATCCTTTTTCCCGTCACACAACAGGTTAAAGAGTAGCTTTGCATTCTCTGAAGTCATCCTCTCCACATCATCAAGGGAGGTGTTGGATATGAGCTGTGCCATAGCTTCCGCCACATAGCGTAGGTATGTTGGTTTGTTGGGCTTACCTCTTACGGGCTGGGGCGCAAGGAAGGGCGAGTCCGTCTCCATAAGAAGCCTGTAGGTGGGCGTTCTTTTGACTACCTCCCTCAGCTTTTGGGCGTTGGGGTAAGTTATGATGCCCGAGTAGGATATATAAAAGCCAAGGTCCGCACAGGCTTTCATGAATTGATAAGAGCCGGTAAAGCAGTGCATCACACCTCCTACCTCGTAAGCCTTCTCTTCTTTGAGAACTCTTAGGGTTTCTTCTTCCGCATCCCTTGAGTGCACCACTATGGGTAGTCCAAGCTCGCGGGCAAGGGCTATCTGCCTTCTGAAGACTTCCTCCTGCCTTTTTCTGTCCGAGTAGTTCTTATAGAAATCAAGACCCATCTCCCCAAGAGCTTTTACCTTTGGGTTCTCCTTTGCGAGGGTCTTTAGCCACTCAAGGTCTTCTTCGGTAACCTTATCCGCCTCATGGGGGTGAAAGCCTATGGCACAAAAAACTTTGGTGTTCTCTTGGCAAAGCTTAAGGGCGTTCCTTATGGTCTTTCTGTCGTAGCCTATGGTAAGGAGATATTCAAGGCTCTTATCCTGCAAGGTTTCTACTAAGTCTTCCTCCTTCAAAAGGTCCAGATGGCAGTGGGTGTCTATCATGGATAGAAAAGATACCAGCTATTTCTGTTTTTTCAAGCCCTGTTTTTTACGCTTATCCTCAAAAAGTGAGTGGCACAGGATATGCAGGGGTCAAAGCTTCTCACTAAAGGCTCTGCAAGTTCCCTGAGGGTATCCTCCTTGGGTTCTTCAAAGTCTTTTATGAACTCCCAAAGGGAAAGCTCCATGGCGGGCTGGTTCTGGGAGGTGGGAGGGACTATGTCCGCACTGAGGATGCGACCCTCTTGGTCAAAGGTGTAGTGATGCCAAAGGATGCCTCTGGGCGCCTCCGAAACACCAAAGCCTTCAGAAGCTCTTGGATGTGTCTCAACCTTGCTCCTTTGGGGCTTTTTATAGTCCCTAATGACCTCTTTGGCTCTCTCGAGGGCGTGTATAGTCTCCACCATCCTCACCAAAAGGCTCCGGTATGGGTTTTTCACGGGCGGTTCAAGCCCAAGTTGCAGGGCCACATCCTTTGCGGTGCGTGATAGCATATCAAAGGCGTTGTTAAAGCGGGCAAGAGGACCAACAAGATATACCCTACCATCTCTAAGGCGGGCGTGCTTGGCGGTGGAGTAGGACATCTCAAACTCATCAAAAGCCTCCTTAAACTCCGAAGGCTTTATCCTCTGACCCTCAAAGCATATGTCTCCCTTCAATATGGGATACTCCTCCTCCCACAGGGATACAAAAACCACCTCCTTCAAATCAAAGCGTGGAAATTCAAGATTCTTGAACCTCTCTAAAGACCAAAGGCTTTTCTCAAGGGCAAGCTCTACAGAGGGCAATAGCTCTGAGATGCTCTCTGGTAGAGAGCTAAAACCACCTGCGGTCAGCGAGACGGGGTGAGATGTTCTTCCGCCAAGGGTCTGGAGGATGAGTCCGCCACACCTCTTTATCTCTAAACCTGCCAGTGCCAGCTCCCTATCCAACTTTGCCAATTCAAGGAAGGAAGGAACACCAAAGAAGTCCGGCAAATGCAGGAAAAAAACATGAAGGGCATGGCTCTGTATCCACTCGCCGTAGTACATGAGCCTTCTAAGCTTCTGTAGCTCCTCAGGAACCTCCACGCCAAAGGCATCCTCCACTGCCTGAACCCCACTCATCTGATAGGCTACTGGGCATATACCACATATGCGAGCGGTTATGTCCGTTATCGTGTGGTAAGGCTTGCCCCTGAGGATACCTTCGATGAACCTGGGCGGTTCATATATGGAAAGCCTTATCTCCTTGGGCCTTTTGTCCTCAAGGTAAACCTCAAGAGCACCCTCACCTTCCACTCTGGTAAGAGCCTCAAGCTTTACCTTCATAGCCACCCCCTAAGTTCCCTGTTGTAGCCGTTAAAGGAAAGCCTTAAGAGCTCTTTAAGATTTTCCACGCTAAGTCCGAGTCTTTCGTAGCCTCCCTGCAATGCCTCAAGGGCTGGCTTTTCCACAGGACCGTAACAGCCATAACAGCCCCTCTCAAAGCTGGGACAGAGGGCACCACAGCCCGCCACGGTTATGGGGCCAAGGCAGGGTTTCTGGTAGGCCACTGCCACGCAGACATTGCCCTTCCTCTTGCACTCAAGGCATAGGGGGTAGGTGGGGAGCTGGGGAGACCTCTGGTGCATCACTGCCACCAAAACTTCCTTGAGAGCCCTCCTGTTTATGGGACAGCCTCTTACCTCCAAGTCCACCTTCACAAAGTCCGAGATAGGTCTTGAGAAGGGATTTACCACATAGTGCCCCTTGTAGACGGAGGAGTATACCTCAGAAAAGTCCTCGTAGTTCCTCGCAGACTGGATGCCTCCAGAGACTGCACAGGCACCTATTGCCACCAGAAACTTTGAGCTTTCTCTTATCTTTTTTATCCTCTCCTCTTCCTCGGGTGTGGAGACCGAACCCTCCACAAAGGACAGGTCAAGCTCGCCCCAGCGGTTGTAAGAGGTGGCCTCGAGGAAATACTCTATGCTCACCATCTCCGAAAGAAGCAGGAGCTCCTCCTCAAGGTCAAAGAAGGCAAGCTGACAGCCGTCGCAAGAAGAAAACTTAAAGACCCCCACCCTCATACCTCTTCCCTCTCAAAGTATTCCCTTATGAGGTCATACCTGAAGACTGGTCCATCCTTACACACAAAGTAAGGACCTATCATGCAGTGACCACAGGTGCCCACAGAACACTTCATGTGTCTCTCCAAAGAAGCGTATACATTCTCCGGTGATATGCCCTTACTTTCAAGCAGCTTAACGCAGGCTTTTACCATGGGGTCGGGTCCGCAGATAAAGACCACCGTATCCTCCTCCAGTTCCAGCTTCTCTATAATCTCCGTAACAAGCCCTACCCTGCCCTTCCACTTCGGATGGGGCTTTGAAAGGGTTATGTGAAGCTCAGCCTTGGAGGACCAGTCTTCATAAAGGTATTTGTAAAGAAGGTTTTCGTAGTCCTTCGAGCCATAGATATGGACAAGCCTTTTTATGGAGCTTTTTAGAGCCTCTTCAAAGACCCACCGGGTGGCCGCAAGACCAAGACCGCCCGATATGAGGAGAAGGGTCCTTCCGAAAGCCTTTTCAAGCTCCCAGACGTTTCCGTAAGGACCTCGCCAGTATAGCCTATCCCCTTCCTTGAGCTGGTCTATGTGTCTGGTCACATCCCCCACAGCTCTCACCGTGTGGACAATATAGTCTTCACCTTTGCTTGCTATTGTTATGGGAGCTTCGCCCATGCCAAAGGCATACAGCATGTTGTATTGACCAGGCTGGGCACTCTCTTCCGTTGCTATGTGAAAAGTGTAAACATTTTCGCACTCTCTAATGAGCCTCACCACAAGACCTTCCTTTAGATTGTAAGGACTATCGCAGACCGGCATCTACTCACTCCCAAGAACCTTCTTTATCTCCTGCCTTATGTCAATACCCACAGGACACCATGTTATACACCTGCCACAACCCACGCATCCAAAGAGGTCAAACTGGTCCATCCAATAGGCAAACTTGTGCATGAGCCACTGCCTGTATCGTGAATGAACGCTCTGGCGTATGTTGTAGCGGTGGACTGTGGCAAAAGCAGGAGAAAAGCAAGAATCCCAGACCCTTATCCTCTCGCTTTCTTTTAGCTTCAGGTCGTTCCTTTCAAGGATGTCAAAGCAAAAACATGTTGGGCAAGACTGGGTGCAGGAGGTGCAGGCAAGACATCTTTTCTCTATGTGTTTCCAGTATTGGCTGTCCATCCGCCCGTAAAGCCTATCCGGAAGACCCCCTATTTCAAAGTGCCTTTCCATGATGGCCTCCGCCTCCCTCAGTCTTTCTCTCTTCTGTAGGAAGTGCTCTTCTCCTGCTTCCTTCTTGTTTCCCAAAGACTCTAAAAGCGCCCTGCCCCTCTCTGAACCAGCCTCAAGGAGAAAGCCCTCTCTTAGCTCGGTTATCAAAAGGTCGTAGCCCTCCTTTACCTCTGGACCCGTGCCCATGGTGGTGCAGAAGCAGGTGGATGTAGCGTAGGCGCAGTTTACTGCCACCACGAAGGCGCCTTCTCTCAGTTTTCTGTAGTAAGAGTCCGGGTGAGGGTTTTTGTGGACAAAGACCCTATCCAACACCTCAAGGGCAAAGAGGTCGCAGGCTCTCACATCAAAAAAACAGAAGTTTCCCTCTGAGTTGCAAACTTCGAACTCAAGGCACCCATCGGAAGTTCTCACCCTCATAAGAACAAGCTCCGAAGGATGCAAGAAAGCCTTTAGGCTGTTGACCGGATGGGTGTAGGTAAAGTAGCCCTCCGCCCTCTCAAGGCAGTAAAAACCAGGCATTTCCCTGTTTCTATGACCAAAGGGGAGCTCTCTAAGGCTTTCCACCTCCGAGTAGAGTATGACTCCCTCCTTTAGCTTGGGCGCCACAACTCTCCATCCTTCTTTTAACCTACAAAAAAGCTCTTCAAGTCCTTGGTAACTTACTATGTAGCCCCTGCCCTCTCCTTTGTCCTCCATCGGAGATATTCCTCCATGAAAGGGTCTATGTCGCCATCCATTACAGCCTGCACATTGCCCACCTCCAGCTCCGTCCTAAGGTCTTTGACCATCTGATAGGGTTGAAAGACATAAGACCTAATCTGATGCCCCCAGCCTATGTCTGTCTTTTCACCCTCAAGGGACCTTTTCCTCTCCTCAAGCTTTTGTAGCTCAAGCTGATAGAGCTTTGCCTTCAAGAGCTCAAGGGCCTTTAGCCTGTTCTGGAGCTGGGACCTTTCTTGCTGGCAGGAGACCACAATACCCGTAGGCTTGTGCCTGAGCCTCACTGCGGTGTCCGTCTTGTTCACATACTGACCACCAGCACCGCTTGCCCTGAAAGTCTCCATCTCAATGTCCTCTTCTCTTATCTCTATGTTTATAGTCTCGTCTATCTGGGGCATAACACTCACAGAGGCAAAGGATGTGTGCCTTCTGGCGTTGGCGTCAAAAGGGGAAATCCTAACAAGCCTGTGGACGCCGTGCTCACCCTTAAGGTATCCGTATGCGTAGGGCCCCTTTATGAGAAGGGTAGCGCTCTTTATGCCCGCCACATCGTCAGGGTTTATGTCCACCAGCTCCACCTCGTAGCCCTTCTTTTCTGCCCACCTTCTATACATCCTCAAGAGCATACCCGCCCAGTCGCAAGCTTCCACGCCTCCGGCCCCTGCCTGAACGGTAAGGTAGGCATTCTTTGCATCCATTTCCTCCGACAGGAAGGTCTTTATCTCCAAGTTCCTTATGGGCTCTTCAAGCCTCTGCAGTTCTTCAAGAAGCATTTTGGTAGTCTCCACATCATCCTCCTCTGTTGCCTCCAGAAGCTCCTCCACATCAGAAAGAGACCTTTCTATTTCCTGAAACTCCTTTGTGCTCTCCTCCAGCCATCTCCTTCTCTGTGTAAGACTTTTTGCCCTTTCCTGGTCGTTCCAAAAATCCGCAGAGGTCATGCTCTTGTCTATGACCTCTAACTCTCTTTTCATAGCATCCATGTCAAAGGTGGACCTTACATCCTCAAACTTCTCCTTTAGCCTCTGTAACTTTTCCTTGACTTCTGCCAGCATAGGTATTTAATATAATTCCATCTGCGGAGGTTTGATGTGAGAAAACTGAACATAGCCATAGCGGGGCTTGGCAGAGTGGGTAGTGAGTTTTTGAAGGCTCTCCTTGAGGTAAGCTCAGACACGGTGAGATTGGCAGCTGTGGCAGAGCCAAGGGAAGAGCTTCCAAGCGTAAAGCTGGCAAAGGAAAGAGGAATTGCTTATTTTAAGGATGCAAGGGATATGCTTAGGTCTTTAGAGGACATGGTGGATATCCTTTTTGATCTTACTGGGGATGCGCTTGTAAAAAGCGACCTTCATGAGATTATAGTCAAGACGGGCAACAAAAGGACGCTCATAGTACCAGAACCTGTGGCCTTCCTCATATGGAGCATCATCAAGAAAGAATAAGGCCTATGAAAAAAGAGGACCTGCCAGAGGTCCTCAACATAAGCCAAGAATGCTTTAGCACCGATGCATGGAACATAAAAGCCTTTGAGAGGGAGTTTGAGCTTGACTACTCTTACAGGTTTGTTTTGGAAAAGGAGGGAAAGGTTATAGGATATGCGGTGGTCTGGAAGGCCTATGAAGATGCAAGCCTTATGTCCATAGCCATAAAAAAGGACTTCTGGGGAAAGGGCTACGGAAAGAAGCTAATGAGTTTTCTCGTGGACTACTTCCGACCCAAAGCAAAAAGATTTCTCCTTGATGTGAGAAGGTCCAACATAAAAGCCATAAGACTTTATCAGTCCCTTGGTTTTAAAATACTTTGGGAAAGACACAAATACTATTCGGACGGCGAGAGCGCCCTTCAGATGTCTCTTGAATTGGAGGAATGCGATGGATATAAAGGGAAGGCCCCTGAAACTCCTCATTTCGGAGGAGGAGATAAAAAACAGGATTAGGGAGCTTGCGGAGGACATACAGAAGCACTTCTCCGAACCCTTTTTGGTGGTTGGCCTTCTTAAGGGTGCCTTCGTTTTTACCGCAGACCTCATAAGGAGCTTTAGCGTTCCCGTGAAGGTGGACTTTATGTGGGTATCAAGCTACGGCTCCTCTCAGGAAAGTCAAGGACACATAAAATTGGTTAAGGATTTGGATAGAGATATAGAGGGTCAAAGAATTTTGCTTGTGGATGACATATTGGACACGGGTCACACCCTTCTGGAGGTCTGCAGACTTCTTGAGTTAAAGGGTGCAAAGGAGATAAAGACTTGCGTCCTTTTAGACAAAAGAGAAAGAAGGAAAGTATACCTCGAGGCGGATTTTGTGGGCTTTGAAGTGCCAAATCTCTTTCTGGTGGGCTACGGGCTTGACTGGGACGAAGAGGGAAGAAACCTTAAGGATATATACGCAGTCCTATAGAAAACAAGGTAAAAAGCCTCTTCCAAACCGGGCGGGTTGGACTTTAAATCTTTTAAAAGACTAAAAATCTCAAACAAAGAACGTTCTATTTTATCCATAAACCTTGGGAGGTTAAAAAAGATGCATAAAGTGTGCGCGTTATGACATAAAAAACAACAAAGGATGTGCTTTGTATAATATAGTATAATACACAACATATTGCAAAAAGGGGAGGTAAATATGCCAAAAAGGATAAAGGTTGAAGATATTCAAGAAACTCGAGAGAAAGTACTTACAAGGCGAGAAAAACCAAGACTTCAAAGCTCTTACAGTCAAACTCGTAGAAAAACTTGGCTCGGTATCAAAGGTGTAAAACCTAACAGATATTCCAGAAAGAACCATAACGATTGGCTTGAAGATTGGAATAAAAAAGAGCTCGCAAACCTAAAAGGTCAGGGTGGGGGTCCTAAGCCAAAACTCTCTCAACGACAGAAGGAGCAACTACTTAAACTTCTAAAAGAAAGAGATTACTGGACAACAACCCAAGTCAAACAGCTCATAAAAGAAAGGTTCAACATAGAATACTCAGATGTTCACATAAGAAGGACGCTTAGAGCTTTTGGCTTGCT
>JAOAIS010000051.1 GCA_026414575.1 Aquificaceae bacterium
CTTATGTTTTCTGGCACATAGCCTAAGTAGTCAAGGACTTTTGCTCTTGTGTACTCGTCTATTTCCTCGTGAAACCAGCCCCTCACTGGCATGGTGTCGTGGGTGGAAGTGTATACCGTCGAGTTGTAGGTGTGGTTATGAGGTAAATGGGTAGAGTTCTTGTCAAAAAAAGCAAACACAAGAACCCTCATGCCGGGCAGTCCGTAGTATTCCATCAACTCAGTAACATCCTTGTCTATGGTGCCAAGATCCTCTGCTATGAAGGGCATGTGGGGAAATTCCCTTTTTATCCTTTCAAAGAGTTCATAACTGGGCGCCCTTTCCCACCAACCTCTTTCAGCGGTCTTCTCTCCATAAGGAATCTGGTAGAAGGCAGAAAAACCCCTAAAATGGTCAAATCTCAGAAGGTCAAAGAGTTTTAGACCATGCCTTATTCTGAGCATCCACCATTCAAAGTTCGTATCTTTAAGTCTCTGCCAGTTGTAAACCGGGTTGCCCCACAGTTGTCCTGTTTTTGAAAAGTAATCGGGGGGTACACCGGCCACCACCTCAGGGAACCCATCTTCCCTTAGCTTAAAAAGCTCCCTATTAGCCCAGACATCACAGCTGTCATGGGCGGGGTATATGGGCATGTCCCCAACCAACCTTACCCCTCTGCTATTGGCATATGCCTTGAGCCTTTCCCACTGACGAAAAAAGACATACTGAACAAACTTTTCCTTTAATAAATCCTCTTCCGAAGGCTCCTCTAACTTGCCCCAACACCACCAGGGCTTTTTTGTCCTATCCCTGAATGCCTTGAACCTCGCATAGTCCCCGAGCCAGTAAGCGTTCTCTTGGCAAAAGCTCTCAAAACTATGGTCCAACTTAAACTTCTCAAAAGCAAGGGAAAGAACATAATACTTTATCCTGTAAGCATGTTGGTAGTCTATCCTGCCGGAGGACTCTAATCTTAAGGCTTCAAGGGTAGAAGGCTCAAGCAAACCCTCTTCGCACAAAAGCTCAGGGCTTATGAGCAGTGGATTGCCCGCAAAAAGGGAAGTGGAAAAGTAAGGGGAATTACCATGGCTTTTTTCCGTTGGGTTCAGAGGTAGCACCTGCCATAGCTTCTGTCCAGAGTCTGCCAAAAAATCCACAAAGCGGTAAGAATTAGGTCCAAGGTCCCCAATGCCAAAGTCCGAAGGCAGAGAACTTATGTGCAAGAGGACACCCGCAAGCCTTTCCATGTGTATATCCAATTCGCTAAAAGACTTCCCTTTCTTAATCTTCTGCGATAGTTTTTACTGCAAGAAACCTAAGCACCCCCGCTCTTTTAAGGGCTTCTTCAGCAGCAATTAGATAAACTACCACAGGTATCGTTTCCGTATATACTGCCCTCGATAGAATCTCCGCTCTTTTAAAAGCCTTTTCCACATCCTCAGAATACAAGCTAAGGGTTGCCCCAAGAGCTATGTAGACATAAGCGTTCTTGTCCCTAAGCCTTCCTTTACCTGCAAAACCCAGCTTTATGGCAAACTCCCTTTCTTGGTCGGATATCAACCCTTTTTCCAAGGCATCATCCAGTATATCGGCTAAAGCATAGTTATCTATAGGTATTAGCTTTTTTATAGCCTTTCCAAAAAAGGCCAGAGTCTTCTCCCTTATTTTTCTTTTAAAGTTGTCCCCCCTTAACCTCGCCATATCCACTTTTAACACGCCCACATCCTTTTTAGCAGGGTGGCATCCTGCTTGAGAATTTCCACATCTTGCTTGAGCGTTGTGACATCCTGCTTGACCCCAGTAATGTCTTGTTTGAGCCCAGAAACATCCTTCTCTATGTTTTCAACCTTTTGTTTAACAGGCTTGAAATCTTCCTCCACAAAGCTTTCAAACTTCTGCGGCAGCTTCATAAGCTCTTCAGTAAGAATAAGAACCCTTATGCGCTCGCGCCACTCAGGGTTTTCCCTTAGTATTTTTTCAAGGTCCTCAACGGTATGTACAATGTAGCGCATGTATTTAAAAAAATATAATACAAAGCGTGCATTGGGTATGAGCTTCTACAAAAGAGGTTACATATTGGGTTTGTAAGAAAGGGAAGATTACGCCTTTTACTTCTTCTTTGGAAGAAGGGCAAATATCAAAAAGTTACCTTCCTTTTTTATGGATGCCTCAAGCTGTCCCACATCAGACAGCTCCTGAATTATCCTGTTTGCAAGCTTTTCGCCGAGCTCGGGATGAAGATGTTCTCTTCCCCGAAAGCGAATTCTCACTCTTACCTTGTCACCATCCGCAAGGAATTCCCTCATGTGTTTGAGTTTGACCTTAAGATCATGCTCATCAATCCTTAAAGAAAGCATCATGTCCTTTATCTCTATAGCATGTTCTCTCTGCTTTTTCTTTGCCTCTTTTTCTTTCTTTTTTAGCTCGTAGAGAAACTTGCCGTAGTCCAGTATTTTGCATACGGGAGGGTTAGCCTGTGGCGCAATTTCTACCAAATCCAAACCCTTTTCGCCGGCAATCCTTAGAGCCTCCTGAAGGGGGACTATGCCTACTTGCTTGCCGTTTTCATCAATAAGCCTCACATCTTTGGCCCTTATCTGCCTGTTTATTCTATAGTCCTGCAAGACCACCTCCTTTGAGTTGTTTTACCAGAATAAAAAGTGAAAGAAGGAAGTTTATAAATAGCATCAATGTTGACATTAAGGATACTCTTCTAAATAGTACCCTTCTTGGGTCCTCATAGGTTATGAGGTCTATGTTACCTATGGCTCTTTTGTAGTTTTTTAGCCAGAAGGATATACCCACGTTCAAGCCAAGACCCAGCATAAGGAATACTGCATAAATCCTTTCATCCTCCAAAATAAGATACAACAACAGCAGAAAAAAAGCAATAGAGTAAAATCTCCAAAGTATCCTTCCATAGAACCTGCCTGCCACATTCTTACTCTCTCTAACCCTCAGAAGGACTGGCGCCACCACAAAGCTTATAAAGAACAAAGACCCGCAGTAAATAGCAAGAAAAACCTCAGAAAACATTACCAGCTGTCGCAACCCTGTTCTTGCCCAACCTCTTTGCCATATAAAGTGCCCTATCAGCCCTTTTTATGCTCTCCTCTGGGTCCTCATAATTTTCCACCTGAGAAACGCCCGCGCTTATAGTTACATCTATAGAACAAGAGTCAAATTCTATTTTTGTCACCTCCACCTTCTTTCTTATTCTGTCTGCGAGCGTACAAGCTCCTTCCTCCGAGGTGTTGGGGAGTATGAGTAAGAATTCTTCTCCTCCCCACCTAACAGGTATGTCATGAAGTCTTACAACACTCCTTATTACCGAGCCGACAAAGCATATGACCTGGTCTCCCAGGTGATGTCCGTATGTATCGTTTATGAGCTTGAAGTTGTCCACATCCAGCATCACAAAAGATAGAGGAAGGTTATACCTCTTACAGAGGGATAATTCTTTCTTAAGCAAGTAAGGCAGAGAATTTCTGTTATATAAACCCGTGAGGGAATCGATAAAGGCTAAACCAGAAAGGACATCCAAAAGAAGTTTGTTAAGGACTCCCACAATGCCAACCACCAGTCTATCCATTTCCTTTATGTATGTATAGAACTTTTCAAAATCCTTTTCTTGTTGGTACATTGAAACCAAGCGCCAATAGAGGGCATCATAAGACTCCACATCGCAACTAAGCTTCATTTCTTGCATAGTTTTTTTGAGTTCTTTTATCTTTTCCTGGATTAGACTACGGACTTTTAAATCTTCATTCTTTTCCAGTATTGACCTGAAATGGGCCAAGTAGTATCTTTTCAAGCTGTTTATTAACTCAAGCAGTATTTCTATTTCTATGGCCTTAGCCTCTGCCAATTCTAAGTCAAGGGCATCCGCCAAGATGTAGGGTCTTACAAAAAGCTTAAAAGCGGAGTTCAATCTATCGAGCAAGACTTCCCTACGAGGATGCCTTTCAAAGTTTTCCTTTAAAGTTTTGTATACGCTGAGTACCAAGTCATCCGTTATGCCCAAGGATAAAAGTGCTTTTCCTATAAGATGCGCTCTCTTGGAGATTCTGATATCTGATGCATCCTGAGTTAGCTCTTTAATAAAGGTATCTATGAGCTTTATTACCTTACGGCCGTGTTGGAAGGCATCATCCTTTGGTAGGTATTTTGATAAAAATTCTTGCAGTAGAGACCTAAGCTGGTCTATATGAAAAGACACATTCAAACTGTGCATCTTGCGCTCCTCCCCATGATAGGAAAAATTATACTATTATCCTGTGAAGGCTTGGATAGAGAAGATTATCCTTGAGGGTTTTAAGTCCTACGGAAAGGAGAGGGTGGAGGTTCCAATTGGACAGGGTTTTATAGCTGTAGTAGGACCCAACGGTGCAGGCAAGTCTAACATAGGCGACGCCATATCCTTTACCCTTGGTATAGCCACCGCCAAAACCCTGAGGGCAAAAAACCTGTCTTATCTCATATACAGTAAAAATTCCGATAGGGCTGACCATGCCTATGTGGAGGTGCATTTTAAAAATCATGGACTTTTCCCTCTACAAGAGGAAGATGTAATCATATCAAGGAAGGTATACCAAGACGGAAGAAGCGTTTTCCGTATAAATGGTGCGGTTGTGAGGGAAAAGGATCTTATGGATTTTCTATCCAAGGCAGGTATCTACGAAAGCGCTTACAATGTGGTGCTTCAGGGAGACATAGTTAAGTTTCTCAAGATGACTCCTGTAGAAAGAAGGAAGCTCATAGAGGAGATAGCAGGCATTGAAGAGTATGAAGAAAAAAAGCAAAAAGCCTTAGCAGACTTGGGAGAGGTGGAGCTGAAGATAAGGGAGCTTAGACTTCTTATGGACGAGATGGAAGTTCAGATGGAAAAGCTTCTGGAAGAAGTAAAAAGACTAAGGCTCTACAAAAATCTCGAAGAAAACAAAAAGGCTTTAGAGATAAAACTTAACATGAAAACTCTGTACGAATTGAAAAGGTCTTCGGAAGAAATTCAGAGGACCATGGAGGAAAAAACAAAAGAAGTAGAAGCCCTCAGGGAGAGCTTAAGGGTTCACGAGGAAAACTTCTCCCAGCTCGAAGAGGAACTCAAAAGGGCCAACGAAGAGCTTCTTCCCTTCCGGGAAAGAGTGGGCAGGCTGTCCCAGTCTATAGAAAACATAGGTCAGAGTCTTCAGGAAATCGCAAAAAAGCTTGAAAGCCTTGAGAGGGAAGTTTTCTCCTCCCAAGAACAGATTAAGTTCCTGGAAACGCAGATAGAGTTTCTTCTAAAGGAGGAAGAGGAGTTCTTAAGCTTAATACAGCAAGAGGAGATGGAACTATTATCCCTTGAAGAATCTTCAAACCTTCTTTGGAGGAGTATAAAAGACAAGGAAAACAAGCTTAGGGTATCTCTTGAGGAGCTCGAAAAAACAGAAGAAAAGCTTAAGGAGATAGTTACCGCCTTAGAAAAAAACAGAAAGGAGCTTTCGGAGTTGGAACTTAAGGTAAAAGAGCTCGACATTAAGAGGGAAAAAGTCAAAGAAGACATGGAAAGACTCAAAGAAGAAAGTAAGAAGATAAAAACCCTGATGGGTGAGGAAATCATGAAAAGGGAAAATTACCAGAAGATGCTAAAAGAAGAAGAAAAATCCATAAGACAAAAAAAGGAAGAATACCAGAAGGTGGAGGAAAAGTTAAGAAAGATAAGACAAGAAAGGGAAGAATTGCTAAAAGAGATATCCATGATAAGAGGAAGGCTTCAAAGCCTGCCTCCCGAAGACCTACCCTTTGAGGATATAAAGGGCGTTTTTGGGAGGGTATCGAGCCTCATAAGGATAAAGGACTTGGAATATCTTAAGGCTGTCGAAACGGCAGGCGGAGGAAGGCTTTCCTATGTGGTGGTCGAAAACGAAGAGGTGGCAAAGGACTGCATCCAGAGGCTTAAAGAACTAAGATGGGGCAAGCTCAACTTCATACCCCTAAACAGGATAAGGGACACAAAACTACCCCCCTACCCACCGCGAGTGAGGGGTGTCATAGACTTTGTGGTAAATCTCCTTGATTACGACCAAAGGTTTGAAAAAGCTGTAAAATTCGTATTTGGGGACACCCTTCTTGTGGATAGCTTTGAAACTGCTAAAAATATGGGTGCGGGTACCTACAGAATTGTCACCCTTGACGGTGAGCTATTTGAGAAAAGTGGAGTCATAAGCGGTGGCTACTCGGAGGAAAGGGGCGAGTTAGGTAGGAGTTTTTATCTTGAGGAGTTGGAAAAACTAAGCCAGCTTCACGAAAGGCTAAAGGAGGAGGAGGAAAAAGAAGAAAAATTCCTCAAAACTATTAGAGACATCCTTGTTGAAAAGGAGGGAGTAATAGCCATACTCCGTAGAAGATTGGAGGAAATAGAAGAAAAAGACCAAGCTGGCCTTGAAAGAATAAAGGAGGTAGAAGAGAAGCTCCTCAAAGGAGAAGAATACACAAGGATAATTGAACAGGAAAAAGAAAAAATAAAGGAACGAATAAAAAACCTTAAGGAAGAAGCCCAATACCTGGAGGAAAAGAGGGAAAACCTTAGCCTAAAAAGACAGTCCGCCCTCGTTCACTACAAAGAATCTGGGATGGAAGACCTAAGGGTAGAGTACGAAAAGCTTAGACAAAAGATAGAAAAACTTAAGGATTCCATCCAAGGAAAACAGCTAAAACTTAAAGAAAGCCAGCTAGAAAGGGAAAGCCTTAAAAGGGAGATAGAAAAAAAGCTGGCCTTAATAGAGAGCGCCAAATTGGAGATGGAGGAGCTGAGACTACAAAGGGATAGCCTTATTAAAAAAAGAGAGGAGCTTGAAGAGGAGCTTCAAAGAACAAACCTTCAAGCTTACGAACTTTACAGGGCAAAAGACAAAATGGAAGAGGAACAAAGAAAATTGCAGTCAGAGCTTGGCAAACTCAAGTTTCAGGAAGAAGGTCTGAAGGAGGAACTACACAGGCTAAGCCTTGACAGGGTAAAGATAGAAGAAAGATACCTTGAGGGAGTAGAAAGATTGAAGGAGTTGGGCTACGAGGGAGAGATAGTAGAAGTCAAAGAAGGTGCGGGCAGGTTACGAGAGGAGCTATCAAGAGTGTTAAAAGAACTATCCTCCTTGGGCAGTGTAAACTTTAGGGCCGAGGAAGAATACTTAGAATACGAGGAAAGGTACAAGGACTACCAGGAAAGGTACAAAAAACTCAAAGAAGAAAAGGATTCTATAAAAGAACTCATAGAAGAGATAGAGGGTAAAAAGTTAAGGACCTTCATGGAAACCTTTCAGGCGGTAAACAAAAACCTAAGGAATATTTTCTCGGAACTCTCGCCAGGTGGTAAAGCATACATGGTCCTCGAAAGGGAGGATGACCCCCTCTCTGGAGGAGTAAGCCTTGTGGTAAAGCCAAGAGGTAAGGAGGTTCAGTATCTGGAAGCCATATCGGGCGGTGAAAAAACTCTGGCGGCACTCTCTCTCATATTTGCCATACAGGATTATAGGCCTTCGCCCTTCTACTACTTTGATGAAGTGGATGCCCATCTGGATGAGGCCAACGCGAGAATGGTCGGTGAGCTCATAAAGGAAAGGTCAAAGGGAGCCCAGTTTATAGTAGTTACCCTGCGAGAGGTTCTAGCAAACTTTGCAGATAAGGTAATAGGCGTGAGTGGCAGAGGAGGGCTTTCCAGGGTCTTTACCCTAGAAAACCCCGCAGAGCTTATCCCTGGTTGAATATGACCTCTAACTTTTCCTTCTTCTTGACAGGCTTGATGTAAGGTTTATCATCTTTGACCCTTATCTCAACAACCTCAGTATCTGCAAGGGCGCCCTTCAGAAGCTCCTCTGCCAGAAGGTCCTCCACATGGTGCTGAAGAGCTCTCTTTAGACTTCTGGCTCCGTACTCGGGCTTGTATTCCCTGTCTATTATCCAATCCACAAAGCTCTTGTGTAGTCTTACCTTCACATTCCACTCCTCAAGGCTTTTGTTTATCTGGTTAAGCTGTAGGTCAAGAATCTTAACCACGTCCTCTTTCTCCAGTGGTCTGTAGACGATGATTTCGTCAAGCCTGTTGAGAAACTCAGGACTGAAGGTTCTTTTGACCTGGTCCATGACATTTTTCTTCATCTGGTCGTACTCTATCATGCCAAACTTCTTTTCAAAACCCATCTGGGAGCCATGGGCTATAAGCCTTGCACCCAGGTTAGAGGTCATTATTATGATGGTGTTGGAAAAGTCTACGGTCCTGCCCATGGCATCCGTGAGTCTTCCGTCGTCAAAAATCTGCAAGAAGACATTAAAAACATCCGGATGAGCCTTTTCTATCTCATCAAAGAGAAGCACCGAGTAGGGTCGCCTACGTACCCTTTCTGTTAGCTGACCACCTTCTTCATAGCCCACATATCCGGGTGGCGCGCCCACCAACCTTGAAACGGTGTGCTTTTCCATATACTCAGACATGTCAAACCTTATGAGGGCCTCTTCCGAGCCAAAAAGGTACTCGGCAAGAGCCTTAGCGGTCTCTGTTTTACCAACGCCTGTAGGTCCCAGAAAGAGAAAAACACCTATAGGCCTGTGTCTACCCTTTAGACCAACCCTTGACCTTCTTATGGCTTTAGCCACCGATTTTACGGCATCTTCTTGACCCACAACCCTCTTGTGTAGCTCCTCCTCTATGTGCAGGAGCTTTTCCATGTCGCTTTCGTGTATCCTTCTAACGGGTATGCCAGTCCACCTTGCTACCACCTCCGCCACATCCTCTTCTGTGACCTTTGGCCTGTTGGCAGACATCTCCTGTTTCCATTTTGTCTTAAGACCCTCAAGCTTTGCCCTTAGCCTTAGCTCTTCATCCCTTAACCTTGCCGCTTTCTCGTAGTCCTGCTCGTTAGCAGCTTCTTCCTTCTTTTCTTCTATCTCCTTAATTTTTGTCTCCAGCTCCTTCAGCTCGGGCGGTAGCTGATATGCCCTTAACTTTACAAGAGACCCAGCCTCATCTATAACATCTATGGCCTTGTCCGGCAGGTTTCTCTCCGTTATGTACCTTTCCGAGAGGGTTACCGCCTTTTCAACAGCTTCTGGTGTGTACTCCACGTTGTGAAACTCCTCAAATTTTGCCTTAAGCCCATAGAGTATCCTCACGGTATCCTCTTGAGAGGGCTGGTCCACGATTATGGGCTGGAACCTTCTTTCAAGGGCCCCATCCTTTTCTATGTATTTTCTGTATTCGTCAAGAGTTGTGGCACCTATAACTTGTATCTCACCCCTCGCAAGGGCTGGCTTTAGCATGTTGCTAGCATCTATTGAGCCCTCAGCCGAGCCCGCACCCACCAAAGTGTGTATCTCGTCTATGAAAAGTATCACATTAGGCGCCTTTTCCAGTTCTTTGAGGATGTTTTTGAGCCTTTCTTCAAACTGACCCCTGTACTTGGTGCCCGCCACCAAGGCCGCAAGGTCAAGGGCAACAACCCTTTTGTTTATAAGAGGGTCTGGCACCTGTCTCTGAGCTATCCTTTGGGCTAGGCCCTCCACTATGGCTGTCTTTCCAACACCTGGGTCTCCAAGGAGCACTGGATTGTTCTTTCTACGCCTCACCAGTATCTGTATGACTCTCTCTATCTCCCTTTCTCTACCTATGACAGGGTCCAGCTTGCCCTCTCGAGCCATTTGGGTAAGGTCTCGAGAAAACCTGTCAAGGTTAGGGGTAGGTGCGTACTTGGTGGTCTCCTGAGGCGGCAACTCTCCCAAGATTTGAAGCACCTCCCTCCTTACCGAGTACTCATCCAACCCAAAGCCCCTCAGTATTCTTCCACCAAGACCAGTCTTTTCTCTGACAACACCTATAAGAAGGTGCTCAGGACCAACAAACTGATGGTGCAGGATTCTTGCCTCTTCCACCGCAAACTCCAATACTCTCTTGGCGTCTGGGGCAAAGAGTATCTCCCCCGAGTGGCTACCGCGAGTTACCTGACCCATGATGGCTTTGCGCACCTTTTCCTGAGTAAGCCCAAAACGTGATAAAACAAGGGAAGGAAGGTCGTCTTCCCTTATTAAGGAAAGCAGTATATGCTCACTGCCAAGGTATGTATGCCCAAGCTCTATGGCTTCTTCCCTAGCTTGGAGGATTACCTGTCTTGCCTTTTCCGTAAACTTTTCAAACATAGCTTACACCTCTCTTATAAGATAAAGATAACAAGGGGATTGACTTTTGCAACAATCACATTATACAAAATCAAAACCTGACTGAAGCACATGCAACAACATGTATGCTCAGGGGCAGGTTTTATAATTATTTCTATGCGCGTAGGCATATTGGGGGGTGGACAGTTAGGCTGGATGACGGTGCTTGAGGGTAAGAGAATGGGCTTTGAGTTTCTCGTGCTTGACCCAGACCCCACAGCACCTGCAAGCAAAGTGGCAGACAGATGGTTACCACCAGAGAGGGTAAACGAGTTTATAAAAGAGTCTAATGTCATAACCTACGAGTTTGAACACATAGAGGAAGAGATTCTCGAAAAGGTCTACGATCTTACCTTGCCCTCTCTTGATATACTCGAGCTAAAAAGAAGCAAGATAAAGGAGAAGGAATTATACAAAAAGTTGGGATATCCCACACCAGATTTTGTCACCGCGTGTTGGGAAAACCTAACGGAGAAGGTAAAGGCATTTGGGCTTCCCTGCGTGGTTAAGGCCGAAAGGCTTGGCTACGATGGTAAGGGTCAGTATAGAATCTATCATCCAGAGGATGTGGAAAAGGCACTTAAAAACCACAGCAAGGAGGAAAGGTTTCTTATTGAAAGGCTTATAGACTTTAGCTTTGAGTTTTCACTCATAGGCGTCAGAGATGCAAGGGGTAACGCAAAGTTATACCCCATAACGGTCAACCAACATGAGGATGGTATCTTGCTCTACAACCATACCAGAGCGTTCCAGATAAGGGAAGCAGAAGATATAGTCCTCTCCCTTATGGAGAATCTCAATTTCGTTGGTCTTCTTGCGGTGGAGTTCTTCTATACCTGGGATGGCAAAATCTTAGTGAACGAGTTTGCACCAAGGCCACACAATACGGGGCATTACAGCCTTGATGGATGCTACACCTCCCAGTTTGAGAACCTTCTCAGGGCAATATGTGGACTTCCCTTAGGCTCTACCAAACTGAAGGTGCCCTCGGGGATGTTAAACATATTAGGCTTGTCCCTAAAAGAGCTTGACCTGAATAACCTTCTCTCCATAGAAGGTGTAAAACTCTATTGGTACGGTAAAGAAAAAAGGCCAAGGAGGAAGATGGGCCACATAAACATAACTGCAAACAGTGAGCAGGAGATAGAAGAAAGGCTCGAAAGGCTTGTTAATCTAATCTACTCCCATGAGCCTTCTTAAGGAATTCCTTAGTCAGGTAGGCGAGGGGTACCTTTTAATAGACAGGGAGAATAGGGTAATCTTTGGAAACGAGTTTCTAACAAAGAGGGGCTTGTTAAAGGAGGGCTTTGAGGGTAAACCTTACTACGAATGCCTAAACAATTTGGCTGTGGTAAGCTGTCTCGCAGAGGCAATATCCGATAGAAGGGATAAACTGTGCAACCTGGACCACGAAGAGAGGGAATATTCCCTGTATGTGTTCGTAGGTAGCGAGCTCACGGTGGCACGCTTTTCTGACATAACTGACCTAAAAAGATACGAAAGGTCAAGAAGGGAATTTGTGGCAAATGTGTCCCACGAGCTCAAAACACCTATAGCGGTTCTTAAGAGTCTTTTAGAGACCCTGTATGAAGAGGAAGAAAGGGAAGAAAAAAGAAGGTTCTTGGACAAGGCTTTAAGGCGGGTAGAGGATATGAGAAGGCTGGTGGAGGACCTTCTTATACTCACAAAGATTGAATCCGGAGAGGAAAGAATAAAGAGGGAAGAGTTGGACCTCAAACTTCTTGTGGAAAGCGTCTTTGAGCTTTTAGAATCCCAGGCAAAGGAACGCTCCATATCCATTCATAACCTTGTGGAAGATGGCTTTAGAATTAAAGGGGATTGGGACAAGCTCTTTTTGCTACTTAAAAATCTTGTGGACAACGCCATAAAATACAATAGGGAAGGTGGAAAAGTGGAGGTAAAAGCCCAGAAGGATAAGCCCAACATTGTGGTGGAGGTTTGTGATACTGGCATGGGAATCCCTAAAGAGCATATACCCTTTATTTTCGAAAGATTCTACAGGGTTGAACCATCCAGGTCCAGGGAAATGGGCGGTACCGGTCTTGGCCTTTCCATAGTTAAACACATAGCCCTATCCCACGGTGGTAAAGTGGAGGTGGAAAGCTATGAAGGCAAAGGCAGTAAATTCCGCGTATACCTACCCTCAGAGTAGGTGTCCAAGCTTTAGCTTTTTCGTTTCTAAGTAATTTTGGTTATGTTCGCAGGCCTGAGCCTTTAGTGGCACTCTCTCAACCACTTCAAGCCCATAGCCCTCAAGAGCCACTATTTTTCTTGGATTGTTGGTAAGGAGTCTCATCTTCCTTACACCAAGGTCAAGGAGTATCTGAACACCTATACCATAATCTCTCAGGTCTGCAGGATAGCCAACCTTTTCGTTGGCTTCCACCGTATCGTATCCCATGTCCTGAAGATGATAAGCCTTTATTTTGTTTACTATGCCAATGCCCCTGCCTTCGTGGCCCATTATGTAAACCAGCACTCCCTTCCCTTCGCTGGCTATAGCTTCCATGGCAGACTCGAGCTGAGACCTACAGTCGCATCTTAGAGACTTAAACACATCGCCCGTAAGACACTCGGAATGGACCCTAACCAAAACCGGCTCCTCTTCCTTCCACTCTCCCATAGTAAGAGCCACCTGCTCCTCACCCGTTAGTATGTGCCTGTAGGCATGTATCTTAAAAAATCCATAACGGGTGGGAAGGTTAGCGGTAGCCTCTCTCATCACAAGCCTTTCCCTTTTGAGCCTGTAGCGTATCAGGTCCGCTATGGTTACAACCTTAAGCCCAAACCTCTTGGCAAACTTCATGAGGTCTGGAAGTCTTGCCATCGTGCCGTCGTCATTCATTACCTCGCATATGACCCCTGCAGGGTAAAGACCGGCAAGCCTTGCAAGGTCCACCGAAGCCTCCGTATGTCCCGCCCTTTCCAGCACACCACCTGCCTTTGCCTTCAGGGGAAAAACATGTCCTGGTCTTATGAAATCGGAAGCTTTTGCCTCGTGGCTTACTGCAAGCTTTATGGTTATTGCCCTATCAAAGGCGGATATGCCCGTGGTGGTGCCAAACTTAGGATGGGCATCTATAGAAACGCAGAAGTAGGTGCCTTTGGGGTCTGTATTTCTCACCGCCATAGGATAAAGGTCAAGCTCCTCGCACCTCTGGGGAGTTAGGGTAAGGCATACAAGACCCCTTCCGTACTTTGTCATAAAGTTTATGGCTTCAGGGCTTACCTTTTCAGCGGCCATCACCAGGTCTCCCTCGTTCTCCCTGTCAGGATCGTCCACCACTATAACCATCTTGCCCTGAGCTATGTCTTCCAGAGCTTCCTCAATGGTGTTAAATTGAAACTCCATTTGAAACCTCCTTATTGCTCCTGCCTGCTTTCATTCCCTTTTAGCAGACCCTTACCCTTTTCCCAGAGTTCATCGAGTATGCTTTTTCTATAGGACTGCTGAAGAGGAACCTCTTCCTTTTGAAGAAATCCCTTTTTCAATTCCTCCCTATACCCACCCCTTAGCCTTTCTGCCATTGGTCCCCCAAAGTGAACCCAGAAGTGATCAATAAGCAAAAAGGCTACTATTATCCCAGATATCCATTTTACCATTCCTATTCTAATAAAATAGTCATCTGTATGAGGCATATCAAGTGGGTTCTTCTGCGTCTAAAAAGCTATTGGCACTTTATCCTTCTTAGTCTCTTGGGCTCTGTGTTAGAAGCGAGCGGAACCGCTGGCATAAGCCTTCTCATAAAATCCTTAGTAGACAAGGTTTTCTTGCTTAAGGAAGAAGAGGAACTGCTTAGAATAGTTATCACGCTCCTGGGCTTTGTCCTTCTTGCCCAGTTTGGAAAGTTTTTGGGTGCCTTCTTTTCAAACCTATACACAGAGCTGGAAATGAAAAGGACAAGGGGGGAAGCCTTCGAGAAACTGCTGAAGGCGGACTATTCTGCTTTCTTGGGCACCCCTCCTGGCGATTTTGCATCCAGGGTAATATCCGACATGAGCCTATACAGAAACCTTATAGGTTCTTACAGCATAAAGCTCCTGAAAGAGCCCGTGGTAGTGATTTTCCTCTTTGGAGTCCTAATCTACAGAGACTGGCTACTTACATTAAGCCTATTTTTGCTCTTGCCCCTTCTTGTGTTTGCGGTCAAGTATTTTGGTAAGAAAAGGGGAAAGTATATAAAAAGGGCGCAGGAAAGCTATGCGGAGGTAACAGAAAGGCTCTTCAGCTCCTTTTCTGGCTTTGAAAGTATAAGGAGTTTCATGGTCCAGTCCATGTTTGAAAAGGTCTTTAAAGACCTCAACAGAGCTCTCTTCAAGTCCAGCTTAAGGTCCGAGGTCTACTTTAGCCTTAACTCGGTTTTTAACTTTACCTTTGGCTACTTGGTGGTAGCCCTTGTCATACTTTACGGAGGCTATAGAATAGCAGAAGGTGGCCTAACCGCCGGCGATTTTCTCTCTTACCTTACAGCCCTTCTTTTCCTTCAGAATCCACTCATGGAAACCCAGAAGGGGTTTATGGAGCTAAGGTCTAACCTGCCAGTAGTGGAAAGAGTAATGGGTATTACTTCCTTGAAGGAGGAAAAAGATGGAACGAAAAGCTTGGACACCTTTAGAAAATATATAAGAGTTGAAAGCCTGCGTGTACTTGTAAATGGGCATGAGCTTTTAAAGGGTGTTAGCTTAGAGCTAAGCAAGGGAGAGAAACTCGGCATAATGGGGAGTACTGGCTCTGGCAAAAGCACTCTGCTCAGAGCGCTCGTTGGCCTTGTATCCTACGAAGGAAATATAAGTATAGATGACCTTGAGCTCTCGGAGATAAGGAGGGAAGACCTAAGAAGGTGTTTTCTCTTTCTTTCTCAAGAGCCTTTTATCTTTCCGGGCACTGTTAGGGAAAACCTGTTGGCGGTAGAGGGAAAGGAGGAAGATCTTTGGCGGGCCTTAAAGCTTGCAGGATGTGACTTTGTAACGGACCTGGACCAGCCAATAAATCCAAAAAGCCTGTCGGGAGGGGAAAAGCAAAGGTTGGCCATAGCAAGGGTCTTCTTGAAGTCTCCTGACCTGCTATTGCTTGACGAGGCAACATCAGCCCTCGATGCCAAAAGGGAACAGGAAGTTCTAAACAACCTCTTTTCCAACTTCCAAGACAAGACCTTTGTGCTTGTAGCCCACCGATTTACAAACCTTCTTAGGTGTGACAGGGTTATTGTGATGAAAGATGGCTATGTGGTGTACGAAGGTAAACCAAAGGATGCCATCGAGTTCTTTCTTCAAAGTCCATAGATGGCTATGTGGTACTTCTCGGCCAACCTTTGCATCTTCTCCTTATCCAGCAAATAAACCTTACCCGCCTCCACAAAGAGTGCATCACCCCTTATCTTTTTTATGGTTTCCAAAGTCTTGGGGCCCACCGTAGGCACATCTATACGAAAATCCTGATTTTTCCTTGCGGTCTTTATTACTCTGCAACCCTTACCGGCGAGTTCCCCCGCCCTCTCTATGGTTCTTTGTGTTCCCTCCATGGCTTCCACGCTAACAACCGCTTTGTTTTTCACCACTATGGTCTGGCCAATATCAAGGCTTGCTATTTCCTTGGCTATGGGAAAGCCCCAGAAAGCATCCTCAATGGCCTCTTTTGAAGGTTCAAAGTGGGATATCATGCCCGTAGGAGCAAGAAGTTCCTCCAGAAAGGGTCTTGGATCTGGGAATTCAAA
Source organism: Aquificaceae bacterium (assembly GCA_026414575.1). Classification (GTDB taxonomy): domain Bacteria; phylum Aquificota; class Aquificia; order Aquificales; family Aquificaceae; genus Pampinifervens. Next base: position 15,900 of record JAOAIS010000051.1, read on the forward strand.
GCCAAGGGTCTCAAGCTCTTGCACAAGGGTCTTGATAAGGGTATGGGGTTTTTTGTCCCTTGCCTTCTGAAAAACACGCAGGGCTATGTCGTCGAGGGTTAGAAAATGGGAAAAGATGAGGCTGTGTTCAAACTTGCCCAACATGATTATGCTTTTGATGCCTCTTCTTTCCAAACTTTTTAAAAGCTTACCTACCTTACCAAGGGGGAAGTATTCGTCCGCGGGAAGGTCAGTTATACCCCTTACGCCAGCTACAAAGACCTCAACCTCCTTTTCCCTTGCCTTTTTTAGAAATACCTTTGGAAGCTCCCCAGAACCTGCCAAGAGACAAATTCTCATAGAACCTGCTTGTCTATTAGTTTTAGAAACTCTTCCCTTGTCCTCAAATCGCTCAAGAAAAGGCCCCTAAGGGCAGAGGTTACAGTTAGATGTCCGGGCGACATGACACCCCTCATGGACATGCAGAGATGTTCCATCTCCAGCACAACAGCCACCCCCTTTGGTTTTAACTGCTCCATAAGAAAATCCGCTATTTGATTGGATAGCCTTTCCTGAACCTGCGGTCTAAGGGCAAAGGCTCGCACTGTCCTTACCAGCTTGGAAAGTCCGCATATGATGCCATCTGGTATGTATGCAATGTGGGCTTTACCAAAGAAGGGCAAAAGATGATGCTCGCACAAGGAGTAAACATTTACATCCTTTACAAGCACCATCTCGTTGTAAGTGCCAAACTCTTCAAAAAGCTTAAAGTCAAAGCTTCTATAGCCGTCAAACTCCTCCCACATACGAGCCACGCGCTCCGGAGTTTCCAAAAGACCTTCCCTATCTGGATCTTCGCCTATACCCTCCAGAAAAAGTCTTACCGCCTGCTTAATTTTTTCCTTGTCCATCGGCATAGGCACTATTATAAAGTTTCAAGGGAGATAGCCTTATGATATTTCCCATGAAGGATATTAAGGAATTAAAGGAATATTACCGCTGGAACGCAAGGGATGAGGCAAACCTCGAAAAAATCAGGGACATGGCCATAAAGCATCTGGATGACTTTGTTAAGGTCATCCCCAATAGTGATGTAGATAAAGGCAGAGTAAACCTTTGGTTAGAGGACCTTTTTGAGCTTAGGTGTTCAGAGGCTCTGACCAAGACAGAGCCAAATCTCCCAAACCTGCTAAGACACTTCCTGCAAGAAAAAATAGAAAGGGAGGTGGATTCTCCGCAGGAGAGATATAGCCTGCTTACAACCCTCAACAAGGTGGTAGACTTCTGTCTTGAAAGAATTATATCAAGGGAGAGCTTAACAGACAGACCCTCTTACCTTGGCAAGTACCAAAGATGGATGATAAGAAGCATAAGGCGCGTATCGAGGGTGTTTGACGCCTTTATATTCGTCACCCTTTTGCTAGTTGGGCTTTTCATAGTGACATGGATTGTTTACGAGTTTTACATGGTGTTAACGGGTGAACTGCCCCTTGAACGAGGAGGCCTTAGCATACTTGGCTCCGTGCTTATACTATATGCTATATCGGAACTGCTCGCCGGGCAGATAAGGCATATGATAGGTGGTGCAGTAAGCATTAAGGCTTTTGTCAGCGTCGCCCTCGCTGCAGTAATCAGAAAGGTCCTCATTATCTCCCTTTCTCCTGAAAAGTTTTACGAGCTAATTACCTTAGCCCTTGTACTCCTGGCTCTTGGTGTGGTCTTTCTGCTCATTCACAGGGTGGAAAGCTCCACCTGAGAGTGATCATAAAGCCTCCCCTTGAAAAAGACAACCAAGAGCCTATCATATTCCTAAGCAAAACTTTTTAAGGAGGTAGTGTTATGCAAAAGGTGGCTTTCAACTTCTTTGCGACGGACAAGGCGGTTCAGGAGGTGCTTAGGATAGCCCAAGAAAACAGCATAGCCGAGCCCATACTTAGGATAAGGGTCGTGCCAGGAGGGTGTTCTGGCTTCCAATACGCTATGGGCTTTGACGACACCATAGAAGAGGGTGATAATGTCTTTGAATTCGGTGGCCTAAGGGTAGCTATAGATCAGTTTTCTATGCCCTATGTAAACAACGCAGAACTAGATTATGTTATGGACTTTATGGGTGGTGGTTTTACCATAAAGAATCCCAATGTAACAGGCTCCTGCGGTTGCGGAAGCTCCTTCTCCTGTGGATGAATCTACTGCCCCCCTCCGGGGGTTTTTAGAACCTTCACCCTTAAGTGCTCAGGCTCTACTTTTTCTATAGAAACCAGAAATCTTGGAAGGTTTTTAACTTCCACCTTGAGGCTATACTCACCCTCCTTAAGTCCCTTTACACTTATTCCAGCGGTCGCCCATTCCAGAACCTCTTCCGAGACAAACCTCTCCATCACCTTCAGCCTTATCCTTACCTTCTTCCTATCTAACCTGTACTCGTACCCAACCTCCTGGTTCAGGATCTCCACGGGCCTCTCGATGGCAACGGATACCCTATCTCCCATGTTAAGCACAAACCACAAGGCAATTCCCATCAAAACTGCTAATACCTTGTATTGCCAGTCTTTTATGAAGATGCCCTTAAAGATTCTCAACTTTTAGCTCCTTCAAAAGTATTGCCCTTAGCATCTCAGGGTCAAGGTTTCTGTGGAGCTTGCCACCTATGGCAAGGGATATCTCACCAGTTTCCTCGGATACTACCACGCACAGAGCGTCGCTCTCTTCGGATATGCCAAGGGATGCACGATGTCTTGTGCCGTACTTCTTGGGAAGTTCCATGGATTTTGAAAGAGGCAATATGCAGGAGGCATAAAGCACTCGGTCACCTCTGATAACCACCGCACCATCATGAAGGGGGGATAGAGGGTTAAAGATGGTTATGAGAAGCTCCACAGATACCACGCTATCTATGAGAACGCAGCCTTCCACTATACCTTCCACACTCTGACCCCTTTCTATAACTATAAGACCACCTATCTGCCTTTCCGAAAGGAAGGAGCATGCCCTTACCACCCTGTCCACCCCCCTTTCACCTACGGGCTTTATAACAGAGACTCCAGCCTTCTGTCCAAGTCTGCCAAGGGCCTTTCTTATCTCGGGTTGGAATATGACCACCAAAGAAAAAAGCCCCACAGTCCACAGCTTCTCAAAGACCCAAGAGAGGGTCCTGAGCTGAAAAAGCTCTGCAAAGAGCCAAAAACCCGCCAGAAGGACGAGACCCTTAAATATCTGGAGACCTCTGGTTATACGAAGAAAGTAAAGAACGCCGTAGAAAAACAGTGATACCGCCAGTATGTCAAGAAGGTCTTTCCAAGAAAAGGTCTTAAATAGCTCCCAGTTAAAATTCACCATAGGTCCTTACCGTATCAAGAAGAGCGAGGAACTCTCGCGTCTCTCTAACATCGTGTACCCTAACTATGTGAGCACCCTTAATAACTGCGGGTGCCAAAGCCCCAAGACTGCCGTATAGCCTATCTGTGGGTTTTGTGGATTTTTTGAGAAGCCCCTCCATAAGGATTCCTATAAAGGATTTTCTCGATACACCCACCATCAAGGGCATGCCGAATATGCGAAACTCCTCAAATCTCTTAAGAATCTCCACATTGTGTTCTGGAAGCTTTCCGAAGCCTATGCCCGGGTCAAGGACAACCTGTCCCTTGTAACCAGCTTCCTTTAGACCTTTGAGCCTCTCTTCGAACCACCGCACCACCTCTTCCACCACATCCTCGTAGAGGGGTGGCTCTTCCCTCCAGGTCTCCGGTCTTCCCTTTATGTGGGTAAGCACATAAGGACAGTTATACTGAGCCACAAGCCTATGCATGTTCTTATCAAAGGTGCCACCGCTTATGTCGTTTATCATGTCCGCCCCCTCCTCAAGGCAAGCCTTAGCAACCTCCGCCTTGTAAGTATCCACGGAAATCCAAAGGTTTGGAAGCTCTTTCCTTATTTCCTTTAGGGGTGGGAGGACCCTTTTTAGCTCCTCCTCGGCGGAAATTCTTTGAGAGCCTGGCCTTGTAGACTCTCCACCTATATCTACGATATCTGCCCCTTCCTCCACCATCTGAAGAGCCCTATTTACAGCTTCAGAAGGACTTTTGTAAAGCCCTCCGTCGGAGAAGGAATCAGGCGTCACATTCAGAACACCCATTACGGCAGTTTTGATACCAAGGGGGAGTATCTTCCTGTTGTACTGAAGTTTGAAGAACTTTTTGTGATAGGCCTGAAGCCTACCAATTATTTCAAAGGCTAAGCCCCTATCTTCCTTAACGAGCATGCCACATAGGTCCTTTATCCTTGCCTCCGAACCGCAGAGGACAAAGCCACCCTCCCCATGAAAGGCATGAAGACATGCCTGTCTACATAGATTAAAGAAGTTCTCCGGGTTTAAGCCTTCCTTTTTTATGTAAAGCACATGAGAAAGACCTTCAGAACTCCTGTGGTGTGCCTCCCTAAAAAAGATACCTACCTTTTCTTTTAAAAATCTGTAGAATGCCTCCTTGCTTTCAAAATGCTTGACCAGCATAGACAATAGGATACATTATTTAGGGATGGTTTTAAGGCTGAAGATAAAAAGACAAAAGGATGCGGAGCAAGCTTACTATCAAAGCTTTGAGATACCCTACGAGGAAGGCATGACGCTCCTTACTGCCCTTCAGAAAATAAAGGAAGACTTTGACCCAAGCCTTAGCTTTAGACACTTCTGCAGGGCTGGCATATGCGGAACATGTACACTGATGGTTAACGGCTTTCCAAGGCTTGCCTGCAAAGAACAGATACTCCCTTACGCCCTCTTTAATGAGGAGTTGACCATCGAACCTCTTAAAAACTTTGCGGTCTTGAAGGACCTTGTAGTAGACAAGGAGAGGATTATCAAAAAACAAAAAGACCTCGGGCTCTGGATTAAGGAAAGGTCAAAACATTTACCCATAAACCCAGAGCTGAGTAAAAAGATAGAAAAATCCGCAGATTGCATACTATGCCTTGCATGCCAGTCCTACTGTCCACAGGTTTTGGAAGAAGATTATGCAGGTCCCCTATTCTTTGCCAAAATCTACAGACTTTACGAAGATCCCCGAGAAGAGGAAAAACCGTTGAGAATAAAGCAGGCGGTAAGGGAGGGTAAACTATACCATTGTCTTTCCTGCAACAAGTGTAATTTGGTGTGTCCGAAGGAAGTAGAACCTGCAACTCTCATAAGGGAGCTTATGCAAGTCATGGATGTGGGTTCTTAGCCTTCTGTTGTTTTTTAACCTTGCCTATGCAGAAATAGAAAGGTTAATAAGGGAGGAGGTGCACAGGAAATTCGGTGAGACGGTGAAGGTTCAAAAGGTTAAAGTCCACAAGATGGAAGAAGCTGTAAAGCCTGAAAGGATAGAGTTGCAGATGGAGTACGGAAAGAGCAGGGCGGTAGCCTACATATATTCGGGGGAAAAAAGGTATCAGGCTACATTAGATGCTCTGTGGAAAGTTAGGGTATTTGTGGCCATCGAGGACATACAGAAGGGTAGCCCTATAAAGCCAGACATGTTCAGATCTGAGGAGCGTTTTCTAAAGAGTCTACCTTCGGACCTACAGCTTAACGCCGAGGACTTTGAGAGCTTTGTAGCCTCCACAAGAATCACAAAGGGCACTATTTTAAGAAGGTCCTTACTAAAGGAAGTGCCCGTGGTAAGGGCGGGCGATGTGGTAGAAGCCTTATACAGGAGTGGGAACCTTGAGCTGAGTTTTCGGGCTACAGCAATAGATGGGGGGCAGGTGGGGAAGGTCATAAGACTCAAAAAGGATGATAGGGTACTGAGGGGAAGGGTGCTTTCTAAAGGCAGGGTGGAGGTGTTACCATGATGGAAGAATTCTCCGCTGGTGGCGTACTCTTTAGGGGGGATGAAGTGCTTTTGATAAAAAGTCCTTCAGAAACTTGGACTTTTCCCAAGGGCCTTATTGAGGCAGGAGAAAAACCGGAGGATACCGCAGTAAGGGAGGTTTTTGAGGAAACAGGAATTAGAGGAAAAGTTCTTGCACTCCTTGGAGAAGTTACTTACTGGTACATGAGGGAGGGCAAAAGGATAAGAAAAAGGGTTGTCTTCTATCTTATGGACTATTTGGGGGGCGAGCCAAAACCCTCTTGGGAGGTAAAGGATGCCAGGTTTGTGCATGCAAGGGAAGCGGGCTTGCTCCTGAAATATAAAGGGGATAAGGAAATGCTGGAAAAGGCTTTGAGCATGAAAAGTTCATAACTCTATCACCTTGCCTGGGTTGAAGAGGTTTTTAGGGTCGAAGAGAAGCTTAATGCCTCTTAGGAGTTCATAGCCTACATCGCCAAACTGCCACCTCAGAAACTTTTTCTTGGTTAGACCAACCCCATGCTCGCCAGTTATAGAACCTCCGTATCTTAGGGCCACCTCAAAGACTTCGTCTACCGCCTTCTCCGCCCTTTCCTCTTCCTCCCTGTTAGATTTATCGTATAAAAGGTTCACATGAAGGTTTCCATCACCTATGTGTCCGAATATGACCATGAGAAGCTGATATTTTTTTGCTATTTCCCTAAAGCGCGGTATAGCCTCCGAAAGGTATATTCTTGGTATGACTATATCCTCGTTTATCTTACCAGTTTTGAGGTTTCCAAGAGCTGGACCGAGGCTTTTCCTTGCAGACCATAGCTTTTCTTCCTCTTCCTTACTCTTGGCTGTCCTTACCTCCACGCCCGTGGGTCTCAGAAGCTCCTCTATCTGTTTTATGTCCTCCAAAACACTATGGGGAGTTCCATCCACCTCTATCAGAAGCAGTGCCTCTGCCCTTGGAAGACCAACCGGCTTGTAGTCTTCTACCGCCTTTATAGCTTCCGAATCCATAAACTCAAGAGCTGAAGGAAACACGCCAGAGGTAAATATCCTCGTTACCGCCCTACCCACATCTTCAAGATTTCTAAAGATGGCAAGAGCCGTAGACCTCGCCTTAGGTTTGGGTATGAGCTTTAGGGTAGCTGAAGTTATAAGACCAAGAGTGCCTTCAGACCCAACCAAGAGCTTGGTAATGTCGTATCCTGCCACGTCCTTTATGACGGGGTTTCCCGTCTTTAAAACCTGTCCTTCTTTGACTACCGCATTAAGACCAAGCACATACTCGCGCGTAACACCATACTTGAGACATCTTGGTCCTCCAGCATTCTCCGCTATGTTGCCCCCAAGGGTTGAATACTTAAAGGAGGATGGATCTGGGGGATAGAAAAGTCCAAGCTTCTCCACATACTCCTGAAACTGGGCAGTTACAACACCCGGCTGAACCTCGGCGGTGGCGTTATCCACGTTAACCTCAAAACCTTTCATCCTTTCGAAGGATACCACCACGCCCCTTTCCATGGTGGGAACTGCCCCGCCCGTTAGACCTGAGCCCGCACCCCTTGGAAACATAGGAATGTTCTCCTCATAGCAAACCCTTACAAGCTTTACAACATCCTCATGGCAGTCGGGAAAAACCACCGCAGAGGGCAAAGCCCTTTCTATGGGTATGGGCGTAGCATCATAAGAGTATAGTTTCCTCTCCATGAGGGATTCTTTGACCTTGCTCTTTCCAAGAGCCTCGGCAAGCTTGTCCACGGGCTTTTTTCTCAAAACATGAAACATGGCATAAAAATATAAACCCTGCCTATATTTATAACAATGCCCCTCGTCACAATGCTCTGGGGAAGGCAGGAGGGCCAGAATTTCTATCCAGAGAAGGTGCTATGGCTTCTCGAAAATCCCCATCCCCATTGGGTTGAGACTGTAAGGGACAACCTGAAGTTAGACTTTAAAGAGAGCGGCTTTAGACAATTTGTATCTCTGTCTTCCCTTCATTTGCTTACCGATGCCATGCTCATGTTTGGACTGGAGTTTGCCAGAGAGAGGGAAAGACTCATAGACAGCCTAAACCCCATAAGGCTTACAGTGAGGGTAAAGCCAGGTAGTTTTCTTGGTATAAGTCATCACTTTCTTGGTGCACCCTTTGAAGTGGAGCAGGATGAAATACTAAGGGAGTTTCTAAAGAGCTCAAGAAGACTGTTGGAAGAGGGTGGCTTTGGACTTGATGTGGTGGTGCTATCCTACGGTCCGTACCTTGAAGATATCCTGCTGGAAAACCTTGAAAGAATTAGGGGCTTAAAGTACAGGTTCTACGGAGCGAGAACATGATGGAGAGAAACTACAAGGGAGTTTTCAGCAAGATGGGTGAGGGGCTCTTGGAAAAGTTCATAGAAGACCTCAAGAGCGAGCTTGAGAAAAAGCCAGAAAACCCCGAGCTTCTCTTTAAGCTCGGTGTAGCTTACAGCAGAGCTGGAAAGGTATCGGAGGCGAGGGAGGTTTACAAAAAACTAAAGGACATAGACAAGGAAAAAGCAAAGGAACTTCTGGACATAATATACGGCACTTAGCTATCTCGTGGGTTTGAATATTACCGCAAGGGTTCTCGCCCCCAGCAAAAGAACTATACCCAAAGCCCAAAGGGCTATTTCAACCGCCTTCACATTTCCGGCAAAGATAAATATCATAAACTCTCTTATCATGAAGGCTATTAGTATCTCCACCAGCACCTCAATCCTTACTCTCTCGTACTCAAAGTAGTCTACAAAAGCTCTTATAAGTTCAAGGATTATCACCAAAGAGAGAACGTTTGTGAGAAGTTCCTTTATGCTTAATCTTACAGTGGCTTCGGTAAACAGAAGACCTATTTCCAAAATCGTCCTCACGAGGGCTGC
>JAOAIS010000048.1 GCA_026414575.1 Aquificaceae bacterium
TCCAATGTTGCAAGCTTTTAAGGTTGTTATGGATAGCATTAACCTTAAAACCAGCTTTTTCGTTCACATGTGTAGGCCATTTATTAAAAACCTCTTGTGGTTTAAGGTATATGCAGGTTGGTTTTACTCCATGCAAGCGTAGGACTTATAGCACACATCTGTGATATACTTTTCACTGCTTAAAATCCCTTCAGGAGGTAACAGGTGGCAAACATTGTTATAACCCCCATGACATTCAAACCCGTGTATGAGCTTGATGCGGAGATAGTGGAACGCAAGGGCATCGGACATCCAGATACCATATGCGACTACCTCGCGGAAAACCTCTCCAAGGAACTCTGCCTTTGGTACACAAGGGAGTATGGGGCAGTTATGCACCACAATGTAGACAAGGCCCTTCTAGTAGGAGGCGTTGCACAAGCTGATTTTGGTGGCGGTAGAGTAATAGAGCCCATAGAAATATACCTTGTAGGTAGAGCTGTACTAGAAAAGGACAAAAAGAGACTGGATGCTCACGAGCTTGCGGTGGAGACTGCCAAAAAATGGCTAAGAGAAAACATAAAAAATCTAAATGTAGAAGAGCATGTGAAGATACACACAAAAATAAAGCCAGGTAGTAAAGACTTAGTAGAGCTTTTTGAAAGGTTTCAGAAGAAGGGTGAGGTTCCGCTGGCCAACGACACTTCCTTTGGTGTAGGCTATGCACCCTTAGACAACCTCGAAAGGGCTGTCTTTGAAGCGGAAAAGTTTTTAAACTCAGAGGCTATGAAAAAGGAGCATCCAGAGATAGGCGAAGACATCAAAATTATGGGCGTACGTATAAGGGACAGATTCAGGCTTACCATAGCTCTTGCCTTTGTAGGAAGTTACATAAAAAACATGGATGAATACTTTCAAAAGAAAGAGTTAATACGCAAAAAGGTTAAGGAAAGGGTAGAAAACCTCATAGATAAAGATGTGGAAGTTTTCATAAACACCGCAGATAGCAAAGAAGAAAACTCGGTTTACATTACGGTAACTGGCACCTCTGCAGAACAAGGGGACGATGGACAGGTGGGCAGAGGTAACAGGGTCAACGGTCTTATAACTCCCTACAGACCCATGAGTCTGGAAGCAGCCGCTGGCAAAAACCCCATATCCCACATAGGAAAGATATACAACAGGGTGGCAAACCTCATAGCCCAAAGGGTAGTGCAGGAAATAGAAGAGGTGGAGGAAGCTTACTGTTACATAGTTTCCCAAATAGGCAAACCTATAAATCAACCACAGGTTTTGGATGTAAACATAAGAAGCAAAAGAGAAATAAGAACCCTTGAGGACGCCGTTAGAAGAATAGCTCAGGAAGAATTAGATAGTATGCCAGATGTCTGGAAAGGCTTTGTGGAAGGGTTGTATACGGTAGCCTGACAAAAGTCATCAACTTTTGAAATATTGTCGTAAAGGTGTTAGAATAAACCTATGGAGTACCTTGGAATTTTGCTTTTCTTTTTCATAGCAGTATTGTTAGGCTTAGCCTTTAGCTTTCTCAACAACTTCCTTGGGCCAAGAACAAAGGAAAAGCTTGAGGGCTACCCCTACGAATGCGGTGTTCCTGTTTATGACCAGGAGGCAAAGGGGGTTTTCAAGCAGGGCTACTACCTTTTGGGTATATCCCTTATACTTTTTGACATCGAGGTTGCCTTTCTCTTTCCTTGGGTGGTAGTCTTTAAGGAAGTAGGTCTTTACGGACTTGCGGGCGCTCTACTCTTTATCTTCATCCTAACCCTTGGACTTGCCTATGAGTGGAGAAAAGGAGCTCTCAGATGGCAATTGTAGGCTTAGGACTATAATATAAGTTCATGGCGACTCTACCCTACGAAGTCTATAAGCTTCTGGAAGATGAGCTGGGGAGAGAAAAAGCAGAGAGAGTGGGCAATATAATAGAGAGCTCTCTTGAACTTATAGAGAGAAGAGCTTACGAACAAAAACCCCTGCTTAAAGCTGAGATAAAGGAAGAGCTTTCAAAGGAGCTGTCTACTAAGGCAGACGTGGCTGAGGCCAGGGCGGAGGTGGAGGAAGTTAAAGCTGAGGTGGAAAAGGTTAGGGTGGAGGTGGAGAAAGTTAAAGCGGAGGTGGAAAAGGTTAGGGCGGAGCTAAAGGGAGAGATGGGGGAACTGAGAGGAGAGCTGGCGGAGCTAAGAGCTGAACTGAGACTTGTTAAATACATACTTATTTTGCTTGTCTTTCTCGTAGTCTTTTTAAACAAAGAAACCCTTGGATGGCTTTTAGAACTCATCAAACTTTTATTTTAGGAGGTTTGCTATGGCTATGTTAAACTCCAACGGCTTTGTCCTTACCACAGTAGATGAGCTTTTGAGCTGGGGAAGACGCAATGCTCTTTGGCCTCTAACCATAGGGCTTGCTTGCTGTGCTATAGAAATGATGCATGCCGCCGCTTCAAGGTTTGACCTTGACAGGCTTGGCGTCATATTCAGAGCATCACCAAGACAGGCGGACCTTCTCATCGTAGCCGGGACGGTGGTGAATAAGGTAGCTCCTATGCTTAAGCTCCTATGGGA
>JAOAIS010000001.1 GCA_026414575.1 Aquificaceae bacterium
CTTTTTTGGACTTTCCCTTTTTACGGGCTTTATCCTTTATCTTCTCTTTTCCTACGGTCGTTTCATAAGCAAGAGATAGCTCAGTGGTGATGTCCATGTGTCCTTGCCTCCTCTCCATAAAGACCCTTTAACTGTGCCTCGGAGTCCAGCAAGAAGGTTCCTTTCACCACCACCCTATCACCCTCTTTTAGACCCTCAAGAATCTCATAATAGCCCTCTACTCTTCTTCCAAGTTTTACAGACTTTGGCCGGTAAAGGCCCGGCTGTAGCTCAACAAAGACTACCGTCCTTCTGCCCGTGTCCACAACGGCGCTTTCTGGCACTGCAAGAACTACACCAAGAGGTTTTTCAAAGTATACATCCACGAGCTGGTTTATCTTAAGGCTTGTGTTAGAGTCTGGTAAGCTTACCCTTACCCTTATGGTCTTTGAAGCCCTGTTGGCCTCTGGAAATACATAGTCAACCTTTGCGCTAATGGTTCTGTGTGAGCCCACGGGGCTTATCAGCACCTCCATACCGCTTTTTATAATACCTGCCCTTTCTTGAGGCACTTCCGCTATTACCCATAGCCGGGATATGTCCGCTATTCGGTAAGCTGTATCACCTGCTTTTATAAACCCGCCGGCGAATACCTTCCTATCCACTATTACGCCCCTGTAAGGCGAGGTGATTACATCACCAGCACTCAAGTAGGAGAGCCTTTCGAGCACCACGCCCTCCAACTCTCTTTTTCCCATTTCTCGAACCAGTTTAAGCTCAGCCTCCGCAATCTTTGCCTCTGGGCTAAGAATTTTCATGAGAGGGGTGCCCTCCTTTACCATTTCCCCCTCAAACCTTCCAAAGGTGTCAAGGACCCAGGCGTCGCTTCTGAGGGTCACATCGTAAACCTTTGAGAGGTCATAGGATACATAACCGACTGCGTTAAAGCTTTCGACAAGCTCAAGCCTTTTAACCTCCTCGGTAACAATGCCTATTAACTTAAGCTTTTCTGGGTCAAGGTTTATGCTGGCAACATTCTTCTTTTCCTCGCCACCCTCGCCGTGAAAGGGTACGCTCAAATCCCTTTTTAGGGTCTTTCCATCAACCTGAACTATTAACTGCCAGTAGCCTACCATGCTAAGATTGGCGATGCCCTCGTACCTTTTACCTCCCAAATCCTTAAGCAGGACATCTTCTCTCATCTCACCCATGCCCGGCATGGGAGGCATGTAAAAGTAAAGGCGTTCTAACCTTCTGCCACTTTCTAACTCTACAAACAGCTGGTTCTTTCCAACCTTAAGGCTTCCGTCCCTTGTGTAAAGTTTTAGCTTTGTTCCATCTCCTTCCATAAAAAGAAGCTCTATGTATTCTTGGGAAATTCTCCCATTCTCTTTATTCTCTCTTTGATAGATTGCAAACAGGGAGACTGTAAGGACAGCAATAGTTAAGGCGAGAATACCATACTTCTTCATAGGTAAACCTCCGCCCTGATGTTTATGCTTTTCATTTCCAGATGGAGATCCAAAAGACCCATCCTTAGCTCCCAAAGCTCTCTGTAGAGCCTGATGATATCCCTGAAGTCTGTCCTTCCATAAGAGTAAGAAATTTCAATGGCCTTTAGCTCCCTTTCTTTTTCCTTCAACATCTCCTCTGTAAGGGCTATAAGTCCCCTAAACCTGTCCCTTTCGATGCTTATGGAGTTTATTGCCCTTTTTATCTCCCGCTTCATGCTCTCTATTTCCGCTTCCTTGGCTTTTAGCTCCTTTAGCTTTTCGAGAACCATGAGGTCTTCCCTTCTTGACTTCCTTAGGGGCAAGCTAAGACTCATCCTGAGGCTGAACATGTTATCAAGTCCTGGTCTTATCATGTATTCTCCCATAAACTCTAAGTCTGGTAGGTGCTCCACCTTCCGCCTTTCCACCTCTGCCTTTAACCTTCTCATCTCCATGAGAATTGGCCCCATCACTACCGTCTCTTCAGGTGTTACACCCCTGAGGTTTACCTCCCTTATCTCAAACTCCTCACCCTTTAACTCAAAGCTCTTGCCAACAAGGTTGTCTATCTCTTCCTTAATCAACCTTCTTTCCTCCGCAACTCTCCTGAGGTCCCTCTCCAGCCTTAGGATTTCTGCCCTTATGGAGAGGATTTCTGAGAGTGCCACCCTGCCTAACCTGTAGTTTTCTTCCGCAAGTTTCTCTAAGGTTTTTGCCTCTGCGATTATATTTTTTAGAAGAGATTCTCTCTTAGAGGTGTAGAGCCATTCCAGATACCTAAGCTTTATGTCTCTTATGAGCTCTTTCTCTGCTAAGCCAAGCCGGGCTTTTATGACGCTTCCCTCCGCTTTCACTACCAACGCCTCCCTTTCCCTTTTGATGGGTAGCACATACATCTGGCCTAAACCCAGGACGATACCGCTCATGGGCTCATACTTGCTGGGATAGGGCCTGTTCAACGGCAGGTTATTAAAACCCGTAAAAAGGTAGGGATTGGGAAGGCTTCTTGAGTATTCTTCCCTGTGCTTTATCGCTTCTTTCATGGCCCTATAATTTTCAAGCTTTGGCGAGTTTTCGAGGGCGTATTTTATTAATCCACCCAGTTCATCTGCCCTGGGAAAGGATGTTGCAAAAATACTCAATATCAATAACAACACCATGGCTGAATTAAAGGATAAGAAAGCATAAGGTTTAATTCAAGGGTTTTATTTCACTTGCTTTTTGTAGATAAAGATAGAAACTTTACCGTTAACTTTATCTTCCTTAAGGGCACACACATGGGTTACACTTTCATTTAAGTATTCGTATACTTTTCCTTCTATGCGGTTTAAGTAATAAACCTTGTCGTTTATGTGTTTTGCTTCGGTAAAGTCCTCCATGGATAGAGTCTTTAATTCTATCCGGGCATTCTTGTAGCCATAGACAAGACCAGCAATAAAGGCAAGCACCTTGTTATTTTTTAAGTTTAGTTTTTGCATTTTTATATCTTTCTTCTTCTTCTTAGATAGGCAGGGATCTCTTCAATTTCCGGTTGCACTGGTTCGATTGTGTGTTCAGGTGCCGCCTTCTTCAAAGGTTCCTTGAATTCAGGCCTCTTAACTACCTTAAATTGGCTTACCCCCTGCGCATTTTCGAAATCTGTGGCCACCACAGCTACCCTCATGAAGTTTTCCCTACCGTTCTCGAACATGGCACCGAATATGATAAGGGCGTCTTCGTGGGCCGCTTCTCTAATCTTTCCAATGGTATCTTCTACTTCTTTAAAGGGCACATCCTCGCTAACCCAAAGGGTGACAAGTAATCTCCTTGCCCCTTCTATGCTGTTCCCTTCCAGCAAGGGACTTGTGATGGCTTGTTCTATAGCGTAGTCCTTTCTTCCGTCACCCCTACCCTCACCAATTCCTATGAGTGCCAAGCCTCCCTTTTCCATTACCGTTCTCACATCCGCAAAATCCACATTTATTAGAGCTGGTGTTACTACTATGGTGGTTATGCCCATGACTGCTTTTGCAAGCACATCATCTACCATCTTGAAGGCATCTTTCACGCTAAAGTTCCTGTCAGCAAGCTCTGCCAGTTTCTGATTGTTGACCACTATGTAGGTATCTACCACATCCTTAAGCTTTTCAAGTCCCTCACTTGCTACATACATTCTTTTGGGACCTTCAAAATTAAAGGGTCTTGTTACAACCGCCACCGTCAGTATACCCATGTCCTTGGCGATTTCTGCTATGATGGGTGCTGCGCCCGTCCCAGTTCCACCGCCTAAACCGCTTGCTACAAATAGCATGTCCGTGTTTCTGAGAATTTCCCTTATCTTGTCGGCGTCCTCTAATGCCGCCTGCTCACCTATTTCTGGCTTAGCGCCGGCGCCAAGCCCCTTTGTAACTTTTTCGCCAATTTGTATTTTGTTGGGGACGGATAGGGATGTGAGGTGTTGAACATCGGTGTTTATGGCAAAGAGCTCCACACCCTCTATGCCTTCAAGATACATCCTGTTGACCGCATTTGAACCACCGCCTCCAACTCCAAAGACCTTTATCCTTGTAGGGTTAAGAACCTCCATTTCATAACCTCCTGTTTCACATTATATCCCTAAAAAAGGCTTTTACTTTTGCTATAAGGCCGGAGAGATTAATGGCGTTATCGCTCCTCTTGTCCTGTGTTTTGTGGGCCACTCCTCTTCTGTCAAGGTTTAGGGTTTTGTGGGCGAGCTTTATAAGCCCCACAGAGGTGGCATAGGCAGGGTCCTGAACTTTCTCCTTAAGACCTATAACACCCGCAGGGTAACCAACCCTCACAGGAAGGTCAAAGTATCTTTCTAATAACTCCCTCATTCCAGCCAGTTTTGCGGAACCTCCGGTTATCACTATGCCCGCATGCAGAGAGTTTAAGTCCACACCCTGACTGTTTAAAAGGTCTGTGAGTTTTTCCATGATTTCTTCCAGCCTTATCTGTATTACTTCCGCCAGCTGTTTCCTGCCGACGGTTACCTCCCTTTCCTCGCCCCTCGGCTTTATCTTTATCCTTTCCGCTTCGTTGACCACATCAGCAAGGGCGTATCCATTTTCTACTTTTATCCTTTCCGCCTGCTCGATGTTAATCTTCATAAAGTGGGCTATATCCTTTGTTATGTTAAGGCCACCCATGGGTATACACCCAGTTACAAGTATAGACCCTTCCAAAAAGACTACAAAATCTGTAAGACCAGCTCCAATATCTATCATGAGAGCCCCCTCTTCCCTTTCTTCTGGCGTAAGCACAGCCTCTGCAGAAGCTATTGGTGAAAGGAACCGTCCTGCTATGTCCATGCCTGCGTTTATAACTACCTTTTCTGTGTTTTTCAGCAAGCTTGAGCCAACCTTTACCACATGCACTTCCGCAGATATTTTAGAACCAAGAAGTCCCAAAGGGTCTATTACTCCTTCTTGCTCGTCAAGTATGAACCTTCTTGGTATGGCGCTCAGTATCTCGTACCCCTCCTCCTTAGACCTCATGACTGCCCTGTCTATTAACCTCTCTATATGAGAGTAGTCTATTTCTACTGGTTGAGAGGCTATGCTTACTGTATCCCTTTCGTTTTGGCTTTTGAGGGTTGGTCCTGATATACCAAGCACTACAGTTGCTAATTTTACACCAGCCATTTCCTGTGCTTCTTTTATTGCACTTGTGACGGAGTTTACCGCAAGATCCAAGCGGGTCACATAGCCCCTATCTATTCCCTTGGAAGGGGCTTCTCCTATACCTATCACATGCAAATCTCCGTAGCTATCGACCTCGCCAACCAAAGCTACAACTTTACTCGTGCCTAAATCTATGGCAGTTATAGGCTTCATTTCTCTTTTCCACCTCTTATTATTACTAAACCCTCCATGCTAATTTCCATTTCTTTTACATCTAAACCAATATTATAATACATGTGTATCCTTGCGACATTCTGGATTAGCTCTCTGTTGAGGAGGAACAGAGGTGGCAGGGTTATTTTTACTCCTTCCTTAGTGTAGATTATTGTGTTAAGGTTGGTTATGTAGGCTTCTCTTAAGTCCTTTCCCAGAGTGTCTATTATGTTTTTCATATTTTCAAAGTCATTGGTAATTAGTTCAATCTGGTGAGTATAAACAATTGGGTTTGTTATTTGTCTGTAATCGGACCAAAACCTGTTTCCATCTTCGTCAAAAAATATAAGATTGTTCTCATGAAGCACTGTGAATATGGGCTTTCTCTCCTTGATGCGAATTCTCAACTCTACCCCCTTACTGCCAAAACTTCTTTTTACCTCAACGCTATGGATAGAGTTGCCCGTAACCTTGTTTATGTTTTTCAGAAGAATTCCCTCATTTATGAATAACCAGTTATTCTTTAACTTCCCAACCTCTTCCGCTATTACATCGGGCGGTATAGTTTCCAGACCCTCTATATGCAAAGCCTTTACCTTAAAGAAGGGGATGTTGTCGGTGAAGTAGGGAATGAAAAATCCTG
Source organism: Aquificaceae bacterium (assembly GCA_026414575.1). Taxonomy (GTDB): domain Bacteria; phylum Aquificota; class Aquificia; order Aquificales; family Aquificaceae; genus Pampinifervens. The sequence continues at coordinate 5,952 of JAOAIS010000001.1, forward strand.
CCAATGCCATGGAAAATAGCCATATTATGGATATGGTATAGGTTAACCACTTTCCCCTTCTCCCTTCTTTCATGAGTTAACTCCCTTCCTTCATAGCTAAAGATAATAACATATTTGGAATTAGCAATAAGAATTTAGTATCTTTAGAGGCCACTAAATCCTACCTTTGGAAGTTGTAGAAAAAACACATTAAAGTCGTCTAAAAAGTTATTAAATTCGTCCATTATAAACCTCACATTACGACTTACTATCCAAACATGAATGTATCATACACAGCATAAGAGGGTTTACAGTTTTATTAATTTTTTGTAAAATTGGCTTCTTATTGCCAAAAGCTTGAAAACACTTGCCAAGGTTTATAAAAAAATACAAAAGATATAAGAGAAAACAGCCAAACTTGTAGAGGGATAAGTGTCTAAAACGAATAGCTTGGCGCACTTTGTTCAATTCAAGATAACAATTTACTTATCATGGTTGTAAAATCAATCCCAGCTCTCTTACAGGCCATAGGAAAGAGGCTTAACTCTGTCAATCCTGGTATGGTGTTCACCTCGAGAAAGTAGGGTTTGCCCTCCCTCGATAGGCGAAAGTCTATCCTTGAAAAGTCTCTAAGCTCTAAGGATGTGTGAATGGTCAAGGCGAGCTCTTGCAGTTTTTCAACTAAGTCTTTGTCTTCTACAAAAACATACTCGCTCATACCCCTTGTGTATTTGCTTTCGTAGTCGTATATACCCTTCTTTGGTCTTATTTCTATGGGTGGTAGAGCCTCATGCTTCAGTATTCCCACTGTAATGTCTTTTCCTTCAATGTATTCTTCTATCATTACCTTTCTTGTAACTTTAAAGCATCTGTCTATGGCTTCCCTTACTTCTTTTTCGTTCTTTGCAAGGAAGAGTCCAACGCTCGATCCCTGGTCTGCGGGTTTTACTATGGAAGGGTAATGCTCCCAGCGGAAGTCTTCCTGGGGTGACCTTAGGCATATCCACCTTGGCACAGGCACACCTTGGTAAGAAACTATCTTTTTTGTAATGTCCTTATCCATGGCTATGCTACTGCCCATGACCCCAGAGCCAACATAATCAATTCCCAGAAGGTCCAAGAGTCCTTGAATTCTGCCGTCTTCACCGTAAGTGCCATGAAGGGCTATAAAAACCTTATCGGGTTTTACTTCCTTCAGTTTCTGGCAGAGGTCTTCGCTAAGGTCTAAGGCTATGGCCTCGTGCCCCAGCTGTCTAAGGGCTTTAAGCACAGCCTCGCCACTCTTTATGGATATTTCACGTTCTGTGGACCTTCCGCCCATAAGCACCACTACCCTCAACAAGCCTTACCTCCTCTTCAAGGATTATGCCAAACTCTTCAAAAACCCTTCTCTTGGCTTCTTCGATTATTCTAACCACCTGAGTGTAGGTGCCCCCACCAAGATTTACAAGAAAGTTGGCATGAATATCAGAGAAGGCCACTTGACCTAACCTGTAGCCTTTCATACCCACCTTTTCTAAAAGCCTGCCTGCATAATCTTCTGGCGGATTTTTAAAGGTGGAACCACTTGTAGGCATGTTTATAGGTTGGGTTTGTTTTCTTTTTTTCACTATTGCTCTGTGTTGCTCCTTTACGCTAACTTCAGCTTTTGGCACCTCAAAGAGGGCGGAAACCACAAAACCTAGCTCGGGAAATGGGGAGGACCTATAGGAAAAGTCAAGCTCCTTGACTTTTACCCTGTGGGGTCTTCCTTCCCAGTCCAAAAACTTCACCTCCAAAAGGTTTTTTCTTATTTCGTAGCCGAAGGCTCCCGCATTCATGGCTACTGCGCCTCCAACAGTGGCTGGAAAGCCAGCCAACCTATAAAGACCTTCAAGGTTTTCTTCAATGGACAGCTTCACAAGCTCAGAGAGCGGCTCTCCTGCCATTGCTTCTATCAAAAATGTTTCATCAGCCTTCTGAATCCTTATACCCCTAAGCCTTCGTAGGTTCAAAACTATACCATCAAAGTCTCCAAATATCGTATTGGCGCCTCTTCCAAGGGGGAACACCTCCAGACCCTTGTCCAAGGCAAAAAGTAGGACATGGATGATATCTTCTATGTTCTTGGGCTCGCAGAAATATCGCGCGGTGCCACCCACCCCTATGGTTGTGAAGGATGATAGTTTTACATGTTTCAGGAGCTTCATTTGATTACATAATAAACCAGCCCAGCCACAATGGGCACTGTGAAGTTATCATCGAGCCTTAAGGGTAAAAGCTCCACCAGAGCAGAGAAGAAAGAGACCAAAAGGGCTTTCCAAAGTCCGATAAGAAGTGCAAGAACCAGAAGGGTGGAAAAAAAGAAGGCTAGGGACCCTTCAATGCTTCTTTCTCCTATCCTTCTCCTGCCATACCTCATTCCCACCACGCTGGCAAAGGCGTCGCCTACTGCGAGCACCACAACAGCTACAAGAGCTGACTCCCTACCAAAGAGCAAAAAGCTTAGGAAGATACCCAAGTTTGCCCACAGGGCCTGAATACCAGGCTTTGAATAGTTTCTCCTCCTTTCTAACTTATAGACAAATAGGTAGTATGGCCTTAGACGGTCTTCCCACAATCTTAAGAGGGTGATGAGGTTCATAACAATGACAATGACAAAAAGAAGTGTCAAGAGCCATCCAGGGAAAAGGTAGAGGGGTGGTAGCCACAGGAGGAGTGCAAAGAGGTGAAAGACTTTTCTTCTGGTTTCCAAATCTCCTATAATTTTCCTTATGTTCATTTACGAGCTCACCAATCCTGAGCTTATTTTAATACACCTTCATGGTTTTGCCAGCGATGTGAGGGGGAGCAAGGTTGCTATCCTTAGGGGCAGGGCTTTGAGTGGAAGGTTTTCCTTTTTTGCCATGGATATGGAATACCATAACACTACAACCTCCAAGGTTCTCGAGGTGCTCGATGTGTTGGTGAAGGGTTTTTCTCGGAAGTTTAAGGAGGTGTGGCTGTCTGGCAGTTCCCACGGTGGTTATGTAACCCTTAACTATCTGAAATTCTATCAGCCCATTGGAGTTGCTAAGGTTTTTCTGTTTGCCCCCTCCTACTCTACGCTTTCCCTCACACTTCAGGAGGTAGGAGAAGATAGGTGCAGGGAGTGGTTAGAAGGAAAGGAGGAACTTACTTTTACAGAATGCGAAACCGGTCTTGAGATTACCATCCACAGGGATTTTGCCTTTGATATAGTCCAGAGGGGCTACGAGATTATATCTAAAGGCGGTGTCCTTTTTCCTGAGAATCCAGAGTACCCCATATATGTGTTTCATGGTCTTCAGGATAGGGTTGTGCCCATAGAACATTCAAGGCTCTTTGTCAGTAAGGTGAGGGTGGAGCATTTTAGCGAGGTGGAGGATGACCATAGGCTTAACAACACCTTTAAGGGTATTGTGGAAAGTTTTTTGTAAGCAATATCTTTGATAAAGGTCATGGCAAGCACACGCCAAGCCTTCATATTATAATCTACCAACTTAAAGGAGGTGTTAAGATGTTTGAATACAGCGAGAAGGTGCTTGACCACTTTCTTAACCCGCGCAATGTGGGTGTGTTGGAGGATGCCAACGCCATAGGACAGTGTGGCAACCCTGCCTGTGGGGACGCCATGCTTTTTACCCTCAAGGTAAACCCCGAGAAGGATATTATAGAAGATGTCAGGTTCAAAACCTTTGGCTGCGGTTCCGCCATAGCTGTTTCTTCACAGCTTACAGAGATGATAAAGGGTAAGCCCATAAGCTATGCCCTAAACCTTACCTACAAGGACATCTTTGACGAGCTTGGAGGCTTACCACCCCAGAAGATACACTGCACAAACTTGGGGCTTGAGACCCTTCATGTGGCCATAAAGGATTACCTTCTAAAGCAAGGAAGAATGGAAGAAGCCATGCGCATACCCGACTGCTACGAGGAGGAAGAAGAAGAAAGCAGAGAGTTTGAGTTTCTTTCCACATGAAAATCAGGGCTGTTGCTCTTTTTTCTGGAGGGCTTGATAGCGCTTTAGCGGTCCGCCTGCTTCAGGACCAAGGCGTAGAAATAAAAGCCCTGCACTTTTATACGGGCTTTTGCATCACGGAACACAAAAGACGCCTTGGGCTGAAGAGAGAAGACGGATCGCTTTATGTGAATCCTGCCTTGAAAGCAGCAGCCCTACTGCAGGTCCCCCTGGAAATTCTGGATATATCGGAAGAATACTTCAATTTAATACTTAATCCAAAGTATGGATACGGAAAAAATGTAAACCCATGCTTAGACTGCAGGATATTTATGTTGAAAAAGGCAAAGGAATTTATGGAAAAAGAGGGTTATGCCTTTGTGGTAACTGGAGAGGTCCTCGGACAAAGGCCTATGAGCCAGACCTTTGACAGGCTCATGCTCATAGAAAAGGAGGCAGGTCTTAGTGGCTACATTCTCAGGCCCCTGTCCGCCAAGCTACTTCCCCAAACGATTCCAGAAAAACTTGGCTGGGTTAACAGAGACCAACTTCTTGACATATGGGGGAGGAGTAGGAAAAAGCAGTTAAAGCTTGCAAAGGAATATGGGCTTGAGCATGAACAACCAGCAGGAGGATGCTGCTATCTTACTGATGAAAATTACGCCCACAGGTTTAGGGAAGTCATAAGGGTGGAGGGGTCAATAGCCAGAGAGGACCTTGTCCTACTTGCTGTAGGTAGGCATTTTAGGCTACCCTCTGGTGCAAGGCTCATACTGGCAAGAAACGAGGGCGAGGTCAGGTTCCTGCAGGGTTTTAGACATAGATATGACTATGCATGCAGGAAAGACGGCAAGGGGACCTTTGGCCTTTTAAAGGGCAGATTGTCTGAGGAAGAGTTTAATTTGGTGGCTGGCCTTGTGGCACGTTATTCAAAAAACCAACCCTGCGAGGTCTTGTTGAGCATTGGCGGAAGGGAGACAGTTGTATGGGCTGACACTTTGAGTGAGGAGCTTGCTGACTCCATTAAAATATACAAAAGGAAAGGAGATAAGCATGGAAGTGGAAAGAGTTAAACCCGACATAGTTCATGATGTGGTGGGCACCTTCTGTCCTGTGCCTATAGCGGAGACTGCCAAGGTCATTAAAACCATGCAGGTGGGTCAGGTTCTTGAGCTTGTGGCAGATGATCCAGGCGTGGTGGAGGACATACCTGCTTGGTGCAAGGCAACTGGACAGGAATTTCTTGGGCTTTATGAAGACGAGGGCGAGTATCACCTCTTTGTGAGAAAGGTTAAGGAGCTATGAAAGAAAGAATAACTTTTGACACTAAGCTTTTGGAGCTTATACAGAACATTCCCCAAGCAAGGGAAAAGCTCATGAAGTACGGCTACAGAGTTTTGGAAGAAGAGGACATAGAAGATGTGGTGGTGGACAAGCTGACAATAAAGGGTTTTTGCAGGCTCATGGACCTGGATGACGAAGCTCAGGGAAATCTCTGGCAAGATATACAAGATTTATATAGACAGCTGGAGGATTAATCATGGAAGAGAGAGAGTTTAAAGAGGTGGAAAAAATACTGGAAAAGATAAGGCCAGCCCTAAAGGAGCATCATGGTGACCTAAAGGTGGTAGATGTAAGGGAAGGAGAGGTTTACCTTCAGTTTGAAGGAGGGTGCACCGACTGTCCTATCGCGGATGCGAGCGTAAAGAATGTAGTTGATGTGGCCATCAAGGGCAACCTTAGCTGGGTTAAAAAGGTGGAGATACTCCAGCCTAAGTACCAGATTGGATGAACCTTGACGGAAGTACAGAGGTCTATGGAGTAATAGGATATCCTATTAGACACTCCCTCTCTCCAGTCTTTCAAAACAAGGCTTTCAGACACTTTTCCCTTAATGCGGTCTATGTACCCCTCGAGGTAAAACCAGAAGAATTCCATACAGCCTTTTATGGTCTTAAGGCTCTGGGTGTGAAGGGAGTCAATGTTACACTGCCCCACAAGGAAAGGGCTCTTGAATTGTCAGATTTTCCAGACCACCATGCAAAGGCCATAGGTTCCGCCAACACCCTTAAGTTTTCTTCAGAAGGGGTTTACGCCTACAACACGGACTGGATAGGTTTTCTTAAAGCCTTAAAAAAGCTCGTTCCAGAATTGAAGGGTTTAAAGGTCCTACTTCTTGGTGCAGGCGGGTCTTCGAGGGCAGTGCTTTATGCCTTGAAAAGGGAGGGCTCGGTAGTTTACCTGTGGAACAGGACATGGCAAAAGGCATGCATGCTGTGTGAAGAGTTTGAATGCCAAGTGGTTGAGAGGCCGGAAGAAGTCTTGAAGGATGTAGAGCTTATTGTAAACACTACCTCTTCGGGTCTTAGGGAGGAAGATAGGTCCCTCTTTGATTATAACTTGCTCGAGCCAGAGCATAAGGTGATGGACCTTATATACAGAGATACTCCCCTTATCAGGTCTGCAAGGGTAAAGGGTTGTGAATGCAAAGATGGTCTTGATATGCTTTTGTATCAGGGCATTGAAAGCTTTAGAATATGGACGGGCATTGAAGTGCCCTACCATGTGGTAAAGGACGCTGTTCTTGAGTATTTAGAACATTTCTAAAAGTAGGAATCCCCAAGGAAAGCAGTGCGTAAGCATTTCTATGTAAGGTCTACACCCTCATGCTACGGGAGCCCAATTGGTAAAAGACCGAATCTTGAGGCTTTGCTTGTGCTCACTGCTATGTTTCGACTTTTGGTTTTCGGGGATATGCGAAAGGTGGCTTTTGCCTGTGTATGCCGGATGTTTATAATAAGAGCATGGAAATGTTCGTCTTAGACACGAGCGTATTCACAAACCCTGATGTCTACACCCAGTTTGAAAGGGACCAGAGGGGAGCCATAGAGAATTTCGTATCCCTTGCCTCCCACAGCAGGGCGCAGTTTTACATGCCCACTTCCGTGTATGAGGAGCTAAACAAGATGATTGAACTTGGGAGCCTGAAGCCAAAGTTTGAGCTGGCTGTAAGAATACGCTCCCCGAGAAGGTTCAACCTGATGGTGCCCGCAGAGTTTTTATACGAGTTTATAGAGGAGGTCCGCTACAGGATAAACAAAGGCCTTCGTATAGCTGAGGAGCATGCAAAGGAGGCGGGCAGGCTCTCGGAGGAGGATGTGGGTAGGCTCATAAATAAGCTGAGGGACAAGTACCGTGAAGCCCTAAGGACTGGCATAATAGACAGTAAAGAAGACTTGGATGTGCTTCTTCTTGCTTACGAGCTTGATGGCATCCTTGTGTCTGGAGATGAAGGGCTCAGAAACTGGGCTGACAAGGTGGGCATAAAACTCATAGACCCGAAGGGTTTTAGGCTCATACTTGAAAGCTACACGGTAAGGACCTAATCTATCATTGAGCCTCCACTCAGAAGGTGACCCAAAAGCCCCGTCATGTTTAGGAATACCTTTTCAAACTCGAGAAGCCAGAAGTCCTTCTCCCTTTGCAGGGATAGCTGGTTTACCTGTATGTGGGTGGAGGCGTGTTTTATCTGTTCAAGGAAAAGGAGTGCCCTATCCCTGTTTCGAAACCTGCATCTGAAGACTCTGCGCACCTTCCCTTCCTCCCTCGTCATCCTACAGGCTTCAAAAAGACCAGAGAGAAAAGCCTCTCCAATATCCCTGTAAAGCCTCTCGTCCTTCTGTAGACCTTCCTCCTCCACAAAGAGTGCAAGCCTTAGCAGTCTGTTGGTGTAGTAGTCAGGGGGAAGACCGAGCATGTTAATGGATGTAATCCTTATGTCATTGAGGTTTGCATAGCTTGTTATGTACTTTAGCCTCTTGTCTCTGGCAGAGTCCTCCTTAAGCACCACGCCTTCCCTCTTTTCCTCGTCCAGCCTTCTAAGCAAGGTTTTTAAGTCCTCAAGCTGTTCCGGTTCAAATCTGCCGAAGGTTTCCACGCTCGGAAGGTTGTATTCCTGTATGAGCCTTAGCTTTTCCCTGTAAGGGACAAAACCTTGTTTGTTCTTTACCATGATGTCAAAAAGGAAAAACTTTATGTCCTCTTTTACATAGGGTGGGCTTTCTTCCACATAGGGGTTTTCTGGTCCTGCCACCTCCATGCACAGCACCAGCTCAGGATGTTTTTCAAAGAAAGCTTGGTTTACAAACTCCAGGACTCTGTCTGTGCTGAATGCGCATACATATCCGCCCCTCGTGAGGGCATAGATGTCTCCTTCATGTTGGAAGACCCTCACATTGTAGCCATCCACTTTTTCTTCTACCCAGAAGGGTTCTGAGAATTGCTCCCTTATGCCTGTGGATAGCTGGAATACCCTGCCTATGTGAGGATAACCCCATACTACCGTATCCTTGAAGAGGACAGTTCCTCTTGGAACCTCCTTAAAATCGTCCGTAAACCTAAGATATTCAAGCTCTCCGTAGCTTTCACTCCTTACCTTGTTCCTTTTTATGGCTTCCTTCAGAAGGTCTGTATCAAACATAACCGCTACAATTATAATAAGCTTACTGATGGGGCTTGTAATTTGGCTGTTGTTTTTTCTAAATTCCTTTTCCTTTGCCTTCTATCACTGTTTTTACGACGCAGGGAAGCGCTATGGCTTAGACCCACTGCTTCTTACATCCATAGCAAAGGTGGAGAGTAACTTCAATCCAAGGGCTATTAATTTAAACCTCAACGGTAGCGTGGATTACGGCATTATGCAGGTGAACTCCTACTGGCTTGAAAAGTACAAAATACCTAAGGATTGGATAAAAGAGCCTTGCTACAACATACACTTTGGCGCCATGGTGCTTAGGAGGTGTATGGATATTCACAGGGGTAGTTTAGCTCTTGCGGTGGACTGCTACAACAAGGGAAGTAGGGCAAAGGGGCATGGCGATTATGTAGAAAGGGTGTTCAAAAGCTACAAAAGATACCACGCTATGCTAAAATAGATTAGATGAAAAGGAGTTTTGTGGACCTCTGGGATATAAGCCCAGAGGAGGGATGGATAATACTTCAGGATGCGCTGAGAATAAAGAAGGGTATTGATGGTGATTATTGTCTAAGGGGCAAGAACATAGCCCTTTACTTTACCAAGCCTTCTACGAGAACAAGGGTTTCCTTTGAAGTGGCCATAGCCCAGCTGGGGGGCAACGCCCTCTTCCTTCAAGAATCCAGTCTTCAGGTTACGAGGGGCGAAGACATAAAGGATACCGCCAGAACCCTCTCAAGATACCTGGATGGTGTGATAATAAGGACGGACTCCCACAAAAAGCTGGAGGAGTTTGCCAGATACTCGGACATACCAGTCATAAACGCCTTGACGGATATGGCACACCCATGCCAGATACTGAGTGATGTTTTTACTCTTTATGAGGCTTTTGGCGACAGCCTGCAGACCATCAAGATAGCCTATGTGGGCGATGGCAACAATGTGTGCAACACATGGCTTGTGGGCGCTGGTCTTTTTGGTCTTAAGCTTTTCGTGGCAACTCCAGAAGGCTATGAACCAAGCAGTTTCTACTATCAGGCGGGCGAAGACCTCTGTAAACATACTGGCGGAAGTATATACCTTACTACCAACCCCTACGAGGCGGTCAGGGAGGCCCATGTGGTTTACGCGGATGTGTGGATAAGCATGAACCAAGATAGGACTGAGGAAAAGCTAACTTCTCTTAAGCCTTACCAAGTAAGGCCGGACCTGCTTGCCCATGCAAGAAATGATGTAAAAGTGATGCACTGCCTGCCAGCAAGAAAGGGCGAAGAGATTACCGAGGAGGTTTTTGAAGCCCACGCGGATTTTATCTTCACTCAAGCGGAGAATAGGCTCCATACTCAGAAAGCCCTCCTCAGTTTTCTCTTCAAGTCTTAACAAAGCATTGACTTTTTAAGATATAGGAGTTTCTTCAAAAACTAAATGGATGCCCTCATGTTAAGTTGTAGTTTTTGCTAACAATTTTAGGCAGGCTTGCTCTTAAGAATGTTTTTGAGGTTGTAGTGTAACCCTTTTTATCTCCTCCGCAATTTCTCTGAACACATCTTATTACTCTTCTACTTGTGGGCATGCGGGAGAGTAAAATTCCATATCAAGGGCACGACCTCTAAGAGTTTTGTGCTTTAAGGATTGTAAGTGACATGGGCTAATGATTGTAAATCAACTCTTTTAATGGTTATTAAGGAGCCTTCTCTCGTAGCATGATTTCGCAATGCCTCTTCTTTTTAAAAGAAGGCCCGCAAAAATCACGAAGGAGGAAAGGAGTTTTACTCCACCGTGACCGTCTTTGCCAAGTTTCTTGGCTGGTCCACATCAAGACCAAGGTAGTCCGCTATGTAGTAAGCAAAGAGTTGAAGGGGGATGATTGTTAGGAAGGGCGTCAGGTCCTCTTCCACTTCTGGAACACCTATGAAGTCACCACATAAACCCTTTAGGTTTTCGTCTCCTTCAAAGCCTACGCCTATGACCTTCCCCCTTCTTGCCAGTACCTCTTCTATGTTTGAGAGCATCTTCTCGTAAACCCTGTCCTTGGGTACTATCGCTACTGTGGGCATTTTTTCATCGATTAGGGCTATAGGACCGTGCTTCATCTCCCCAGCAGGGTAGCCTTCTGCGTGTATGTAGGATATTTCCTTTAGCTTCAGTGCCCCTTCTAAGGCCACCGGATAGCTTAAGTATCTTCCAAGGTATAGAAAATCTCTATTGTTGGCATGTCTAAGGGCTATACCCCTCATGACTTCTGAGCGAGATAGCACCTCTTCTACCAAATGGGGCACCTTTAGCAGTTCCTCCATCCTTGCGTATTTTTCTTCTGCCTCGCTAACTGCAAGGGCATAAAGAACTGCAAGCTGTGCGGTGAAGGTCTTGGTTGCTGCAACTCCAATTTCTGGACCTGCATGGGTGTAAAGGGTGTAGTCGGATTCTCTATCAAGGGCGCTACCCATAACATTTACCACCGACAGAAGTGTTGCGCCCTTTTCTTTGAGAGCAAGGGAGGAAAAGCGTGTGTCTGCGGTTTCTCCTGATTGGGATATGGCCAACACCAAATCACCTTCACCTACTGGCATGTCCGAGTATCTTACTTCCGAGGCGTAGGCTACCTCCACTGGAGCTCTAACATACTTTTCTATCCAGTATTTGCCCAAAAGACCAGCATGGTAAGAAGTTCCGCAGGCAACAATGAGAATCCTTCTGAAGTCTTTGAGGGAGAAGGGGAGGTTTAAATCTCTGGATATGTAGCCTCTTATGGTATCGCCAAGCGTGCGTGGCTGTTCAAATATTTCCTTCAGCATGAAGTGTTTAAAGCCCCCCTTTTCTGCGGATATGATGTCCCAAGGCACATGCATTACTTCCTTTGTAAGCATGTTTCCTCCAAAGTCGTAGATAAAAACGCCGTCTGGCCTTAGGTCTACTACTTCTCCGTCCTTTAGGGGTATTACATCTCTCGTAAAGGGTAGGAGGGCAGGTATGTCGGAGGCTAAGAAGTTCTCACCTTTTCCTATACCCACCACAAGGGGGCTTCCGTATCTTACCGCTATAATCCTATTGGGTTCTTTGGTGGTTATAACCGCAAAGGCATAGGCTCCCCTGAGCCTTTTTAGCGTATTTATGACCGCCTCAAGAAGGTCACCTCGGTAGTTTAGGGCTATTAGATGTACTATGGCTTCCGTGTCTGTTTTAGACCTGTAGTCTATGCCCGTCCTTTCAAGCTCCTCCCTTAGCTCCCTGTAGTTTTCTATTATGCCGTTGTGAACCACTGCGAAATTACCTTCACCATCCGTATGAGGATGGGCATTCAGCTCGCAGACCTCCCCATGGGTTGCCCATCTTGTGTGTCCTATACCTGCGGTAGCCTTTAGGTCCTTGCCCCAAAGGCTTTTGACAAGCTCCCTAATCTTGCCCACCTTTTTGTCCACATGGAGTTTGCCGTTTTCTATTAGGGCAACGCCCGCAGAATCGTAACCTCTGTACTCCAACCTCTCGAGACCTTCAAGAAGAACTATAAGGGCAGGATTTGAACCTGTGTAGCCAACTATACCACACATGATTAGAATTATATCCTTTGGAGGGCATGCATGCATCAAAAGCACTTCAGACCTTTTACATACACGCCTGCTCCTTAACTTTTAAAATTGATTGGGCATGGAAGAAGTTGTCGTCATAGGTGGTGGCCTTGCTGGCTCGGAGGCAAGCTACAGGCTTGCAAGCATGGGCTTTAGGGTGCTTCTCTACGAGATGAGACCCAAAAGGCTCACCCCAGCCCATAAGACTGGCGAGCTTGCGGAGCTCGTATGCAGTAACACGCTGGGTAGTATGGAGCTTACATCCGGCGCAGGTCTTTTGAAGGCTGAGATGGAGATGCTTGGTTCCCTTGTAGTGGAAGCAGGAAGGCATGTCTATGTGCCTGCCGGCACTGCCCTTGCCGTGGATAGAAACCTTTTCTCACGCTACATAACAGAAAAAATCCTAAATCACCCCAACATTACCCTTATCAGGGAGGAGGTGAAAAAAGTTCCAAAGGATAGGGTGGTGGTGGTAGCTTCTGGACCTCTCACCTCGGAATCTCTTGCGGAGGACATAAGGGAGCTTGTGGGCTTTGAATACCTTTATTTTTACGATGCTATAGCCCCCATAGTGGAGGCAGACAGCGTGGACTTTTCAAAGGGCTTTTGGGCTTCTCGCTACGGAAAGGGCGGAGAGGACTACTTTAACTGCGTTTTGACGGAGGAAGAGTACAAGGTTTTCTACGAGGCCCTCCTCGGGGCAGAAAAGGTAAAGGCAAAGGATTTTGAAAACCTCGTGTATTTTGAGGGTTGCATGCCAGTAGAGGAGCTTGCGGAAAGGGGCTACAAGACTCTTCTTTACGGGCCCATGAAGCCTGTGGGGCTTGTGGATCCAAGGACCGGAGGACAGCCCTTTGCGGTAGTCCAGCTCAGGAAGGAAAACAAAGAAGGAACACTCCTTTCCCTTGTGGGGTTCCAAACCCGCATGACCTATCAGGAGCAGAAAAGGGTTTTAAGACTGATACCGTGCCTCAGAAACTCAGTTTTTGTCAAGCTTGGCTCCATGCACAGAAACACTTTCATCCAGTCCAACCGCATACTCACACCCTTTCTTAACATGAGAAGGCAAGGTAACATATTCTTTGCTGGGCAGATAACGGGGGTGGAGGGCTACACGGCTTCCGCAGCTACGGGAATACTGGCAGGCATAAACGCGGGAAGGCTCATAAGGGGGCAGGAGCTTACTTTGCCACCAGAAGAGACCATGTTGGGGTCTTTAGTCAGATACATAACCACGAGGGAGGGTATTCTACAACCCATGTCTCCTGTACTTGGGCTTTTACCCCCTTTGAAGGAAAGCCTAAAAAACAAGCGAGAGAAAAAGAAGAGACTGGCGGAGAGAGCCATAAAAGTCATGGAAATGTGGGCTAAGGAAGTCAACGGGTTTGCCACCTTTTAGCCCTTTTACTCTAAGACCATATTTGTGTAAACCCATCTTAAGACCTTAGCAGGTTTAAAAACCCTACCTCCCGCATGCTATCCAGCTTTCTGCATGAGGTCATGTTCTATACTTTACACTCATGGCTGAAAAAGTAAGAGAATGTATTGAAAGAAGGCTCGACAGCGCCTTCACAAAGCTGATAGGAATAAGAGAAAGACCAAAAGCCCTTTGCCCAGGAAGCTCAAAGAATGGCTGAATTGGAACTGCGGTTGACTAACTGCTAAAGTCCTACGTTTCTAAACTCAACCTGAAAGTAAACTCTGGCCTGACTCTGCATTAAGAACCATAGCGGAATTTCCGTTTCATTTTGACAAAGAAAGCGAAGAAAGGCTTAGAATCGTTTACGAGAAGGAAAGAAGGGGACTTTACTACTAAGACATAGAATAAGGCATACCATAATCTGCTATGGTTACCGCCTTGAGGCTGGCAAAGATGGAACAAATGTGGCATGCCATAATGGCAAAGCGGGCAGGCAAATCCGTTGAAGAACTTGAAAAAATTGCTGGCACAGAAAGGTTTGAAGAGAGCTTTCTTGACATAGAACAAGAAGATGTGAATTAGTTAAAGTGTGTGGTATTTTGCTCCGTCCCGAGCTTTTCCTCACGGAAGAGAAGTGTGTGATTAATCCTGGGCTTTTCCACGTCATAACCGTTGCAATAGAAGACCAACAGAAAACTATAGACCTGCAGGTTTCGATTGCACCAGACCTTCTCATTGGAGACCTTTTATCAGACATCGAGGTGGCAGAGACTATTCAAAGGCAAGCAGCTATTATGGACATCTTTTTGCTTTGCTATGTTTTTGCAGGGAGAGAAGAGCCTGAAATAAGCAGGATAGGAATATACTTTGCCAGACATGGGCACTTGGGAGTTTTTAACGTGCGTGAGCTTATGGACGAGAGCCAGCTGGTGAAGGTTTTCACTTCAGCCCGCCAGAAATGTTTAGAGAATTTTTACCTAAGATTCTCTTATTTTCTACTGAGTGTCACATAGGAGATAGTGTGCACCCTACAAGCTCACGGATATAAAGGGAAAGATTGAGAGCAAAACTTAATCACCTCTATGAGCGACGAAAGAGTCTTCAGCATAAAGTCAGTAATGTAAAAAGATGGCTCCTTGAGGCTTTTACTAATCCCGTGATAGAACACACCTTTGCCTACATACGCACCCATATAGCCATGGAAAACCTGCCAATCAAAAAAGCACCAGAGTTGAGAGGTTCAAAGGCTTTAAGAAGCTCATAAGCTGGTTTTAATTAAGGTTAGAGCGAAGGCTCATATACAGGGCAAGTTTGAAGGTTTAAGGCTTGTAAGGGTTTATCCACACAGGACAAGCCCTGTCTGTTACAAGCTTGAAAAAGAAGTCAAGGGGGAGGTTTTAAGCCTTAAGTGTTTTTGCGACACTCATGATAGAGATTGTGTGACATCAGTTAATATGAGAATAAAAGCATTAACGGCCCGTCATTCAAAATTCAGGGGCTGTATGCCTCAGGCTATTACTTACAGAGTTCTATGCCGTCGGGGAACGGCAGGCTGGTAGGCTCTTGTTAGTGTCTTTTCTCTTCCTAAGCTTACTGCTGATCTTGGAGCAGTCTATGTCTTCCCTCTGAAGGTCCAGAGCTTCATCAAACGGCTAAGTGTGAATGACTATGGTTAGGGACAACGGAACTTTATGTGGGTGTCCATCCACTTTTACAAAACCTTTATCATACCATTTAAAAACCTTATCTATGGTCAAGTCCTATCACCCAGGGCATGCAGGTCAGAGCTGATGGAATTTCTCGGCTTTTGCTTTATACTATTTATTAGCCCCGCAACGGGACAGGGTTGAACCCCGCCAGGCCCGAAAGGGAGCAACGGTGGACCTGCCGTCTCGGGTGCGGGGTTTAGGTGTCTGGAAGCTCACCCCTCAGAAAGGCGCTATATGCGTTAAGGTCAAAGTATCCGTGACCAGAAAGGTTGAAGAGAATTACCTTTTCTTCTCCCGCCTTCTTACACTCCAGGGCTACATCAATCACTTTTCTGATAGCGTGGGCAGACTCCGGCGCCGGTACTATGCCTTCAGTCCTCGCAAAGGTGATTGCCGCTTCAAAAACATCCCTCTGCTTGTACGCAGATGCGGACACATAGCCTTCGTGGTAGAGTAGGCACACTAAGGGTGCATCACCGTGATACCTAAGGCCTCCTGCATGTATGGGTGGAGGTACAAAGTCATGACCGAGGGTATACATCTTTATCAGGGGTGTAAGCCCTACCGTATCTCCGTAGTCGTATCTGTATTCGCCTTCTGTTAAGGTGGGGCATGCCTTCGGCTCCACCGCTATCACCTCAAGATTTGGCTTTTCTCCGGCGAGCTTGTCCCTCAAGAAGGGAAAGGCTATGCCCGCAAAACTACTACCTCCACCTATACAGCCTATTACATAATCTGGGTAGTAGCCTGCCATCACCATTTGAGCCTTTGCCTCAAGCCCTATGACCGTCTGATGAAGAAGCACATGGTTTAAAACACTTCCCAGTGAGTACTTGGTATCTGGCGTAGAGACTGCCCTCTCTATTGCCTCGCTTATGGCTATTCCGAGGCTTCCGGGGTGTTCGGGGTCTTTCTCGTAGAATTTCTTCCCTGACTGGGTTAGGTTGCTGGGCGAAGGCACCACCTTACCACCCCAAGTTTCCATAAGGATTCTTCTGAAGGGCTTTTGGTTGTAACTCACCCTAACCATAAATATCTCACACTCAAGCCCGAAGAACTGGGTGGCAAAGGAAAGGGAACTTCCCCACTGACCGGCACCAGTCTCGGTGGTGAGCCTTTTGACACCCGATATTTTGTTGTAATATGCTTGAGCCACTGCGGTGTTTGGCTTGTGACTGCCGGGTGGGGAGACGCTCTCGTTCTTGTAGAATATCTTTGCAGGCGTTCCCAAGTATTCCTCCAAGTTCTTTGCCCTGTGAAGGGGTGTGGGTCTCCATAGGCTGTATATTTTCAGCACCTCTTCTGGTATATCTATCCATTCCCTGTCTGAAACTTCCTGCTCCACTATGGGCTCGGGGAATATGGCAAGCATCTTTTCGGGACTTACAGGATTACCCGTCTGAGGGTCAAGTGGTGGGTCCAAGGGTTTGGGGAGATAGGGGACAATGTTGAACCATCTTTTTGGCATCCTGTCTTCGGACAGAAAGTACTTCATGTTCACCTCCGGCAATTTTTTGTCATCGACTTCATAAAGCCCTTCGGTATTCCATGGACTATCCTTTACATTTTACATTGCAGGGCATGCCTGCTTTTATCCAGGTGTGGGGTAAGAATGCTAAAAACTGCTTCTCTTTTCCACCTTCTGGCTCAAAGATAGGGGGCTTCAAGTCAATCCCTCCAAGTGCATCGGCTTTTTCTTTTTTAGGGTCGACTCACAAAGTCCAAAGTTTGGACTCTTGGAAACCTGCGCCTGCGCTTCTTTCCAACTTTTAATTATGCTTCTTTCCCTCTTCATGGGAGTAGCCCTGCAGATAATTTTAACTAATAGCCTTCCACAATATGCTGGCTAAATCCTCCACAAGAACTTCCTCCTTTTGAAGAATGCCGGCTTCCACGAGGAGAAAGGTCCTTTCAAGCAGGCCCACAAAAAGGGCAAGGGCGTATTCCTGCTTTACTTTCACATGCCCTTTCCTTATGCCCTCATCCATCAGCTCAAGTATGGCATCCTTGGGAAGCGGACTAAAGCTCTTTACATCCTTTGCCCTCAGGTAGTGAAAAAGGCTTAGATACTTGAAGGCGGAAGGGTTCTCAAAGCAAAAGGAGAGGAAGGCTCTTATGGTCTCTGAAAAACGTTCTCTGTAAGAACTTTCACCCCTTACGGCGGATATGAGCCTTCTGTAGAAATCCTCCGAGTAGGTTTGGAAAAGACCCAGCACTATCTCGTCTTTGCTGGCAAAATGCCTGTAAATGGCGCCTTCTGTCACTCCCACTTGTTTAGCTATATCCTTTATGGTGGTCTCTCTTATGCCCTTTTCTGAGAAGAGCTTCATCGATGCTTCCAGAATCCTTTCTTTTGTATCCTTCCTACGCATGTAAGGAAATTATAAATTATGTTAGTTTGTACTTGCTTACGAGTTTTAGTCTGTGATTGAGATATCCTTATCTATCCATGGAAAGACTAAACCCATCTCAGGAAAGGGTTGTGAAACACTTTGGAAGTCCTCTTCTTGTTGTGGCGGGCGCCGGTTCAGGCAAAACGAAGACCCTTGCCCACAAGGTGGAGTTTCTTATAAGGGAGAAGGGTATAAGCCCCGAAAGAATACTGGCCATAACCTTTACCAACAAGGCGGGCAGGGAGATAAGGGAAAGGGTAAAGAGGGTGGTTGGTGTGGAGTTGAGTTGGTCTGGCACCTTCCACTCTGTGGCTATGAGGCTCTTGAGGGAGAGGGGTAAAGAAGTGGGTCTTGAGCCAGATTTTGGCATAATCTCAGAAGCTGACAGAAACCAGCTAATTAAGCAGTTAGCCCAGCACAGGGGTTTTAGCCCCGAAAGGTTAAAGGCTTACATTTCAAGGAGGATTGAAAATCTCGACGAGGAGCATCCGCCGCTTGAGGAGACCTTTCAAGAATTCCTATATGCGCTAAAGGAGATGAAGCTTTTGGACTTTAGCGGTCTTATGTTCTACTTTTATAGACTTCTCAGGGAAAAGCCTTTGTTGAAGGATAGATTTGACTTTGTCCTTGTGGACGAGTTTCAGGATACCAACACGGTTCAGTATGAGGTCATAAAAATCCTTTCAGGGGAGAACATATGCGTAGTTGGAGACCCCAACCAGTGTATCTACGGGTGGAGGTATGCAAGACCCGACAACATACTGCGTTTTAGGGAAGACTTCAGCCCCCAGGTGATAAAGCTTGAGCACAACTACCGTTCAAAGCCCTACATCCTGCATGTGGCCAATGCAATTCTTGAAGCATCTCATGCCCAGTGGAAAGAGCTTGTGCCAGTTCTTAAGCCCGTAAGACAAGGAGAGGAAAAGCCTTCGGTAAGAAGGTTTGAAAGGGAAGAGGAGGAGGCTCTTTGGATTGCCCAAAAAACAAAGGAGCTTTTAGGTCTTTACAAACCCTCTCAGATAGCGGTACTGGTTAGAGTTGGCTACATCACAGAGCCTATAGAGAGGGCTTTTTACAGTCTTAAGGTTCCTTACAGGGTGGTGGGAGCGGTAAGGTTTTTTGAAAGGGCTGAGGTAAGAGACGCCCTAAGCTTTCTCAAGGTACTTATAAATCCCAGAGACAGGCTCAGCTTTTGGAGAGCTGTAGGCATAGCCACAAGGGGTATAGGGGAAAAGACCCTCCAGCTTGTGCTGGAGCTTGGCAGGGGCGACTGTCTTGAGGGCTCTTGGCTTGCCCTAAAAAGACTGCCACAGCAAAAAGCCAAGGAGCTTTTTCATTTTCTCAAGACTCTTGATGTCTTTAGGAGAAACTTAGAAAACTACCCTTACGCCCTCGAAGAGCTCTTGAACAGCTTGGATTTCTGGACTTATCTGGAAGAGAGCTACAAGGAGGATGAAGAAAGGGGGAAGAATATAAGGGAGCTTTTGAGATACCTAAGACAAAAACACGAGGAGGGTTATAGTCCTGAGGATGTTTTGCAGGAAGTGGACTTTTTGCTTGAGCAGGAAGAAGGTGAGGGTGCGGTCAGGATAATGACCGTCCACGCCAGCAAGGGTCTTGAGTTTGATGTGGTTTTCCTACCAAGGCTTGAGGAAGGTGTATTGCCCCATGAAAGGGCGAGGGAGAGCCAAGAAGAGCTTGAGGAAGAGCTCAGACTTTTTTATGTGGCGGTGACCCGAGCCAAGGACCTTCTATTCATGAGCTACACCAAAAGCTCAAAGCCGAGCAGGTTTCTTTCCTGCATACCCAAGGATTTTCTTGACCTTTCCTCCTTCAAAAGGAAAAGCGCTTATATGCCAGAGCTTGAGAGCCTTCATAAAATCGGTGTGGGCGACAGGGTAAGACACGAAGTTTTTGGCGAGGGCGTGGTCCTTAGCCTTCAGGATTCAAAGGCGTTGGTGGAGTTCAAGAGCGGAAGAAAAAGCATCCACACAGCCTTTTTACACCCTGTGTTATAATTAGCATATGCCAAAGGCCACAAGAGTAGCTTGGAGCATAACCCATCAGGAGTTTACCGTAACAGACTACTACTACTTTTCCGTCTTGCAAAAAGAGGCTGAAAGAAGGGGTTTTGTGGTCCACGAAGTGGATAGCTGGAAAAAGCTTCCTGAATACGATACCATAGTCTTTAACTACCCCGAGATACCCTTTACTGAGGAGGAAGCCCAGGAGGTGGAAAGGTGGGTCTGGGAAGGGGGTAAGAAGGTGATACTCCTTGGCTACTACAAGAACGAGGACCATATAGCGGACACCTGCAACACATTGGCAAGAAGGTTTGGCATGGAGCTAAACCCTGATGAGGTAACCGACGACAAGAATAACCATCAGGGGGATAGGCACTTCGTGGTAACCTCAAAGATAAGACGGTATAACAAAAGCGAGAAAAACGAGGTAAATGTGAATAGAGTCATGCTTGCCTGCAGTGCCTCCATAAAGCCTCTTATGCCAGACATAAAGGTGGTGGTGAGGGCAGAAGATACAGCCCAGTCCAACATGGGAAACTACACCCTTCTAATAGCGGAACAGCTTGCACCCACCAGCGGGGGATACTTCTGCCTTGCTGGCACCTGCGTCTTCTGGGACAATTACTCTATAACCCTATACGATAACTTGGAGTTTTCTCTAAACCTTTTGAGACACTCACCCCAGCCTAAGGGGGAGGCTGGCAAGCCTGTAATACTTGAATTCTAAATTTTCAGAGGAGGGGTAAGATGGAAGCCTTGAGAATGATAGAGGAGTTTCCCGAGCAGTTCAGAAAATTGGAATGTGACAGCCTTAACTTGGAAGACTACGAGGGTGTTCTGTTTAGTGGAATGGGGGGCTCGGGCATGGTGGGTGACTTTATGAAACTCTTTTTGAAAAGCGACAGACCTGTTTTGTCTCTAAGGGGTTATGAGCTACCTGCCTTTGTCAAAAAGAACTGGCTTTTGGTGTGCACCAGCTACAGCGGTAATACGGAGGAGACGATAAGTGTCCTCGAAGAGGCGGTGAGGAGAGGTATAAGGACCGTGTGCGTGAGTTCTGGCGGAAGGCTGAAGGAAATAGCCGAGAGGGAAAGACTTGTCCATCTTCCTCTACTCCAAGGCTACCCACCAAGATACGCCCTTGGCTTCATGCTCTCTGCCCTTTTGTGCCTTTTTGGCATGAAAGCAGAGGTGGAAAGGCTTAGAGAGCATCTTGCCAAAAGCAAGGAAAGAATAAGGGAAGAAGCTAAGGGCCTGGCGGAGGGTATGTTTACCTACCTGCCAGTGGTTTACGGCACGCCCCTTACGGAGCCTGTAGCCTTCCGCTGGAAGACCCAGATAAACGAAAACTCCAAGACCCTTTGCTACAACGCCTTTCTTCCGGAGATGCACCACAACGAGGTGGTTGGACTTGACAACCCTCAGATAAGAAACCTCTGCATCTTTACCCTCCTCTACGATCCCGAGGACCATACAAGAATCCTAAAGAGGGTTGAGATTACAGAGCACATATTCAAAGAGTTGGGCGTGGTGTTAAGATTACTCAAGGGCGAGGGTCAAAATCTTATGGAGAGGTTACTTTACCTTACCTACCTTGGTGACTGGGTAAGCCTTCATCTTTCGGACATATACGGACAGGACCCACTGCCCGTCAAGGTCATAGACTTTATTAAGAGGAGTCTGGTTTGAGTATAATAAGGACAACATGGAGCTGAACTGGTTTATCTTCGGTGCGGTAGTGGTGATAGCCCTTTTTCTCGACCTTTTTGTCTTTCACAGGAACCCACACAAAATATCCTTAAAAGAAGCCCTTCTGCTGTCCGCCTTTTGGATAGCGGTTGGTATTGCCTTTGGTGCCTATGTTTACTACACCAAGGGCTACGAGAGGGGCATCGAATACATGACGGGATACCTCCTTGAGAAAGCTCTTAGCCTTGACAACATTTTCGTATTCATACTTATCTTTTCCTACTTTAAGGTGCCAGAGGAGTACAGACATAAGGTCCTCTTCTGGGGCGTTTTTGGTGCGATTGTCTTTAGGGCCATTTTTATCTTTGCGGGTCTTGAACTTCTCAAGCACTTTCACTGGATGGTATACATCTTCGGCATCATCCTAATAGTGTCTGCCATAAAGCTTCTCACCACGGAAGAAAAGGAGTTTCATCCCGAACACACCCTCGTTTACCGAGTTGCCAAAAGACTCATTCCCATGAAGCCCAACTACGCGGATGGCAGGTTTTTCCTGAAGGAATCTGGAAAGCTCTTCGCCACACCCATGTTCCTCGCTCTTCTTTTTGTGGAAAGTTCAGACATCATGTTTGCCATAGACTCTGTGCCAGCCATCATAGCCATATCCAAAGACCCCTTTGTGGTTTACACTTCCAACATATTTGCCATACTCGGACTAAGATCCCTGTACTTTGCCGCCGCAGGAGTTTTACCCCTTTTCCATTACCTTCACTACGGACTTTCCTTTATTCTGGGCTTTATAGGTGTTAAGATGCTACTTTCGGACTTTTACAAGATACCGGTAGAGGTTTCCCTCCTTCTTATAGGCAGTGCCATATTCGTGTCGGTGGTAGCCTCCATCTTGGTAAAGAGGGAGAGAGAATCCTCTGAATGATCCGCCTTCTGCAGGTTGTGGATGGAGCCGGTTGGGGAGGCACTAAGGAGCAGACCTATCTAATATCCAAGGGCTTGGTCAAAAGGGGTGTGGAGGTGCATATGGCTATCTCCTTTGGTTACGAGCTTATGGTAAAAAGGCTGATGGGACACTCTGTTAAATTCCACTTTTTTGAAAACCATGACAGGCTTCCTCGTCTGAATCCCCTCAATTACTACAGGTTATGGAAGATATTAAAGGAAAACAACTTTGACATAGTCGTAGCCAACTCACCCCATGCCTTTGACTTTGTAAGAGTACTTCTGCCTCTACTGAGTACAAAACCCAAGATAGTAGCCTACAAAAGAACGGGCAAAAGCTCGAGCGCCTTTTCTAAGCTTTTTAAATACTCGGCGGCAGACCGAATTGTAGTTGTGGACAAGTCAACCTTTGAAAGGCTTAAGGAGGAAAACTTCTTTCCAGACAGGCTTCGCTATATACCAAGCGGTATAGACCTGGAGAGGTTCAGCCCCTTAGGAAGGGAGAAGGCTATGGAAAAAAGGAAAGAGCTTGGCTTAGATGCAGGGAAGAGGGTGTTTATCAACGTAGCCAACTGGAACCCCACACACAAAGGACAACCACTGTTGATAGAGGCCTTTGCAAGACTTAACTGTCCCGATTGCATACTTTTGTTGGTAGGCATAGGCACAGACAGGGAGGCACCTGCCTATGGTGAGAAGTATGGCCTTGGAAATAGGCTTTTGGGTTTTGGGTTTAGGGAGGATATTCCCGAACTGCTTGGCATGGCAGATTACTTTGTCTTCTCCTCTTACTTTGAAGGTATAGCGGGCGCGGTTCTTCAGGCCATGGCTTGCGGTAAGGTGGTGATTTCCACGCTGGCGGGAGGTATAAGGGATTATCTCCACGATGGTGTCAACGGCCTTGCGGTTGAGGTGGGAGACCTTGAGGGCTTTGTCAATAAGTTAAAAGTCGCCCTTAGAATGGGTAGGGAAGAGTATGAATTCATTTCTCAAAGGGCTATACAGACTGCAAGGGAATACTCCATAGAAAAAACGGTGGATGGGTACATGGAGCTTTTCAGGGAGCTGGTGGGTAAACCTTAAGACCCTCAAAGTACTCCATGAAGGCTCTGTTTACAAAGAGGCTGCCATCCTTGAAAAGTAGAAGGACACCCACTTGAGCGTTTTCTCTCAGAAACCTCTCCCTACTTACATCATCCATGGCAAGGAGGGCAGTTTCAAAGGCGTCTGTAAGGGTGCAGTCTTCGTAGGCTACTGTCGCCTGAAGGAGATTGTTTTCCTTACCCAGAATGTGCCTTCTAAAATAGTTACCACCCGTGGAGAGACAGAGATCTCTGGCGTTGTAGCCCTCTGCCAGCACCTTGCCGTTTGTGGGGTTAAAGACCGCAAGGAGTCTCCTGTGGCCCCAGACCCTGAGGTCACCCGCAATAGATACAAAGCCCCAAGGTGTTTGCAGCTTTTCGTAGGTCTTTTGAACCGCATAGCCCTTGCCTATACCACCAAGGTCTATGGCCATGCCCTTTTCCAGAAGGCACACCCTCCCGCCTTCAATTTTTATGTTGTGGTAGTTTATGAGTCTTAAGGCCTCTCCTTCCGTTAAAAGCCCCTTCCTTTTGAAATTAATCGTATAGCTTCCTACAGTTATGTCAAAGTAGCCGTAAGTCTTTCTGGATACTTCTGATGCCACCCTTATAACTTCAAGAGTCTCTTCTGAAACTTCTGCGCAACCCTGACCAGAAAGCCCGTTTATACGGGATATGTCCGAGCTATCCATGTAGTCGGATAGCTTTTCCTCGATACTTCTCATGTGCCTGTAGGCTAAGTAGGCTTTGTCCTCTGGCAGGTCTATGAGGGCGTAGGTGCCCATCAGGTGGAAGAGCCTCTCCTGAGCGAGAGAAAAGGACAGAAAGGCAACGAGTAGAAAAATCATTTTTTCCTTTGCTTTGTGGAGCCTCTTTGGTCTTTCCCGACCTCTTGGGGTATGATCCTTACCTCCATATCTTTTATCACAACATTTACCGGCTTTGCCTTACCCCCTTCAAAAAGGAAGCTGAGCATGGGCAGGTCCTGCAGGACGGTAGACAGCTCTTCCTCTGCCAGCAGGCCGTTTACAAAACCTATTGCCAAAAGGGCAGGCTGAAGGATAAGGTTTGGATTCTTTTCGTACTTTAGCACCCTTTTCAAGTCTTGGTTGAACTGCGTTTGAACCTCCTCGTGAGGCCTTTCTCCGAAGTAAGCCATGTATACATGTAATGGCATGAGGTTTTTGAGCCTCTCCTCCAAACCATCCCCACCCTTAATGTAGTAAGCCTCCACGCCAAGGGTTTTTAGAGACGACACCAAGGATGCGGAAAATAGGGCGCAAAGGTCTGAGGTTTCCATGTAAACCACCGCAATGCGGTTGTGCCCCATCTGCTTTATCTGCCTTGCTATCTCCACGCTGGCGTTTATTCTGGAATTTGCCCTCTCTGGAAACAATAAGGGGTTGGTCTGAGCGTATGTTACAAAAGACAGACTAACCAAAAGGGTGAGACCAAACAGAAAATTTCTCATGGGGCTTTATTATATTACGGACGCCCCCAGAACACATCAGCACTAAGCAAAAGCTTTTATAATACAGAGCCATGGAAGAGCTAAGAGAGAGACTAAAGAGAATAGAGAAGCTCTCCCTGGACCCCTTCAAGGTTGAACCTTTAAGGAAGGAGATGGAGGAGCTCCTTGCAATGGTGCCAAGTATGGGAAAGGACGACCTTATAGAGTTAAAGACTTTTCTGGACAAGCTGAAGGAGAGGCTTGAGGAGAACTATGCCCTCTGCTTTGGCTGGATGGAGGAGGTCTTCCAAAGGGGCTTCAGGAGGCAGGTGTGAGGTGGTCTTTACTAATCTTGGTCTTAAATCTGGCCCTTGCCCTTGACATCAGCTCCATAAACCTCCAATCTTACACCCTTATAGACCACATGAAGAGGATAGAAGAATTTCCCCAGCTTGTGGAGGGCAAAAAGGTAAGGGAGTGGATTCTTGAAGACAAACTGCCAGAGGGGAGGCTCTTTTTGGAAAAGGCTCCTCTTACGAAGGAAGGTTTTCAGGAACTTTTTAAAAACGCCAACCTTGAAAGGCTGGGTGAGCTTATCCATGTAGTCTACGGCTGGACTTTAAGAAGGACAAACATGCGCATGTATCCAAGCCACCTTACAATCCACCGGGGAGACCCACAGATAGACTACAACCAGTATACCCTTCTTGAACCCTTTACTCCGCTTGCCATACTCCATACATCCAAGGACGGAAGGTGGTTCTATGTGCATGCGCCCTACATGAGAGGATGGGTGCAGAAGGAAGATGTGCGCGTAGTTAGCAAGGAAAGCCTTTTGAAGGTCAAAAGCCTGCCCTTCCTCGTGGTTACCACAGGGAGGGTTAAGCTGGGAGGTGTAGTCTTTGGCCTTGGCTCAAAGATGCCCTATCTGGAAAGGCGTGGTCAAAGCTACAAGGTCCTTCTGCCAGATGGAACAAACCTTTGGATTACAAAGGAAAGGGGGCTTGAGGAGGGCTACATGAAATTTGAAGAGGCAAGGGTCAGGTCATTGCTGGAGGAGCTTCTCGGCACGCCCTATGACTGGGGAGGCAAAGAGGGAAGGTGGGACTGCTCATCCCTCGTGCAGAGTCTTTATTCAGTCTTTGGTGTGGAGCTTCCAAGGAATTCAGCCCAGCAGGAAAGGATTGGAAGGGTTGTGGCAAGAGGGTTTGAATCTTACGAGGAGCTTAAGAACCTTCTCAAGGTCATGCCATCCTTTAGAACCCTCCTTTTTATGAGAGGACATGTGATGATATACGGAGGTTTTGAGGGGGACGATGTGGTTGTATACCATTCGGTATACCGCATGACCCGCGAGGATGGCAACAAGTGGTTTTTGGGAGCCATCTCAAAAAACTATCTGGAAAGGGAAAAGCTCAGAAATATATACAAAGCCATAGTGAGCGTTAACCTCTTGGACTAAAGCTCTATAACTTCCCCTTCCTCCGGTATGTACCAGTCAAGATTGAGTTCATGTCCTATGGCTTCTCCAAAAACCCTCATCTTATTCTCCTCACCGTGGACAAGGAAGACCTTTTCTGGCTTTCCAGCGTTGAATAGCCACTCCAAAAGACCTCTCTGGTCCGCATGGGAAGAAAAGCCGTTTATGGTGAAGACCCTGGCCCTGACACTTATCTCTTCTCCGAATATTCTTACGCTTTCTGCGCCGTCTATTATCTTTCTTCCAAGGGTACCCTCTGGCTGGTAACCTACAAAAACGAGGGCGCATTCCTCCCTCCAGAGGTTGAACTTAAGATGGTGCAAAATTCTACCACCGTTGAGCATTCCTGAGCCTGCTATGATTATGGCGCCAGAGGTTACGGAGTTTATGGCCTTTGACTCTTCCACCTCTTTTGTGTAGTGTAGGTTGGGAAGCTCAAAGGGATTCTTCTCGAGGAATATTCTGTAAGTTTCCTTGTCGTAGAAGTCTGGATGAGATGTAAAGAGTTTTGTAATGCTTATGGCTAGTGGGCTATCAAGGTATATCTGACATTTTGGAAGTTTTCCTTTTTCGTAAAACTCCCTAAGAACATAGAGTATTTCTTGAGCCCTCTCGAGGGCGTAGGAGGGTATTATGACATTACCACCCCTTCCTACTGCGTATTCTATCGCCTGCAGAAGCTCTTCTTTGGATTCTTCAAAGCTTTTGTGGTTCCTGTCTCCGTAGGTACTTTCTATGAATACATAGTCTGCTTTTGAGGGGTTTTCTGGGTCTTGAACCACGGGCTTGTTCCTGTTGCCTAAGTCTCCCGAAAAGACAAGCTTCTTGTGTTTTTTATCCTCGTAAACCTCAAGCTCTACAAAGGCCGAGCCGAGTATATGACCGGCGTCCCTTAGTCTAAGGTTTACGCCCCTAGAAAGTTGGTAATCCCTGTTGTAGGGAAGTCTGACCCTGAAGAGGTCCATCGCCTCGAGCACATCGTACTCCTCATAGAGGGGTGGGTCTGGTATTTTGCCTGTTCTTATGAGCTTTTTAACCTCCGTTTTGTAGTTTTCGTACATGACCTTGCTGGCATCAAGAAGCATAAGCCTTGCAAGCTTTGCAGTTGGCTCCGTGCACAGCACCTTTCCTTTAAAGCCCTCCTTTACCAAGAGGGGGATTCTACCACAGTGGTCCACATGGGCATGGGTAAGCACTAGGTAATCCACATCCTTTGGGTCAAAGGGAAAACTTTCTTTGTTTTTATCCTCCGCCCTTCCCTGAAACATACCGCAGTCTACGAGTAACTTTATGTCCCTTACCTCTATGTAAAAACAGCTGCCCGTGACGGTCTTGGCGCCACCGCAGGGCACAACCTTCATGGGAAAGTTTCCATGTATAGCTTTGCCACCCTTTGGGCTAAGGTATTCATCCTCCTTATGTACCTTGCCCTTTCCTGCACCGATATAACACCCCTCGCGTCCAGAAGGTTGAAGGTATGGGAGCACTTTAAAAGATGATCGTAGGCGGGCAAAACCAACCTTTCCTCGAGGAGTCTCTTCGTTTCCTCCTCATACATTTCGTAAAGTCTGAAGAGCATGTCTGGGTCTGACTTTTCAAAGTTGTAAACGCTCCACTGATACTCGGACATTTTAAACACATCTCCGTAGGTAAGCCAGCTATTCCACTTTATGTCAAAGACGCTATCCACATCTTGAAGGTACATGGCTATCCTTTCAAGCCCATAGGTTATTTCCACGGATATTTCTTCGAGGTCAAGACCCCCTGCCTGCTGGAAGTAGGTAAACTGGGTTATTTCCATACCGTCAAGCCAGACCTCCCAACCAAGACCCCAAGCGCCTAGCGTGGGGGACTCCCAGTCGTCTTCCACAAACCTTATGTCGTGCTCCGAAGGGTCTATACCAAGAGCCTTAAGACTTTCAAGGTACAGCTCCTGCGGGTTGCTGGGTGCAGGCTTTAGAATGACCTGAAACTGGAAGTAGTGTTGAAGCCTGTTGGGATTTTCTCCATACCTTCCATCCTTTGGTCTTCGTGAGGGCTCTACATAGGCCACATTCCATGGCTTCCTGCCAAGCACTTTGAGGAAGGTAGCAGGATTCATGGTGCCCGCACCCGTTTCTATATCGTAGGGTTGCCAAACTGCGCAACCTTGCTCCGCCCAAAAGCGATGAAGGCTCATGATGATATCCTGGAAAAGCATAGGGATATTTTAACAGAACTAATCTATAATACTTGTGAGGAGGACTTTAAAGCTACAATGATAAAGTTTGGTACAGACGGGTGGAGAGCAGTAATAGGGGATACCTACACCTTTGAGAATGTCCGCAGGGTAGCCCAAGCCCATGCAAGGGTGCTCCAAGGGCAGGGCAAGAGGAGGGTGGTAGTGGGCTACGACAATCGGTTTATGTCTGAGCATTTTGCCCTTGAGGTATACAGGGTCTTCAGGACGCTGGGGTTTGAAGCCTACCTTACCAACAAGGCCTGTACAACTCCCATGGTTTCCTTTGCGGTCAAGTACATGGGCTTTGACAGCGGGGTGATGATAACTGCCTCCCACAACCCTCCCGAATACAACGGCTATAAAATAAAGGACTCCTTCGGAGGTTCTGCTACGCCTGAGTTCATAGCCATGCTGGAGGATGAACTTCCGAAGGTCAAGGACATAAAGCCAGATAGGCCCCAGCCTGAGTATGTAAACGTTTGGGGCAAGTACATGAGTGAGGTAAAGGCAAGGATAAACCAGGAGCTCTTTATGCAGAGGGAGCTCCAACTTGTGCACGATGCCATGTATGGTTCTGGTCTTGGCACATACTCCCACATGCTTTCTGGCACTAAGGCCAATGTCTATTGCATAAGGAGCTTCCGAGACCCCCTCTTTGGCGGTCATGCCCCTGAGCCGGTAGAGAGGCATCTTGAGCCCCTCTTTCAGAAGGTAAAAGCCCTTGGTGCAAACCTAGGCATAGCCAACGACGGAGATGGAGACAGGATTGCTTTGGCGGACGAGAAGGGAAACTTCGTAAACGCCCAACTAATATATGCCCTGCTTCTTTATCACCTTGTCAAGAACAAGGGTAAAAAGGAGGGTCTTGTGGTAAAGACGGTTTCCACCACCTATCTGGCAGACAGAATATGTAAGGCTGAAGGTGTAGAGCTAAAGGAGGTGGCGGTAGGTTTTAAGAACATAAACGAGATAATTCTCAAAGAAAAGGTCCTTTTCGGTGGTGAGGAGAGCGGAGGCTACGGCATCGTGGAATTCCTACCTGAGAGGGATGGGCTTTTTACGGGGCTTAACATACTGGAGCTTCTTCTTATCGAGGACAAGCCCCTATCTGAGGTCATAGAGGGGCTCTTTAAGGACTATGGAAGGGCATATTTTAGAAGGGTAGACTTCCACGGGGGAGAAGACAAAAAGCAAAGACTCAAAGAGCTTACGAAAAACCCACCCGAAAGGCTTGGAAGCTTCAAGGTCTTAAGAGTCATAACCCTTGATGGTCTCAAGCTGGTATTTGAAAATGATGGCTGGGTGCTTTTTAGGGCTTCTGGTACAGAGCCACTCATCAGGGTCTACGGAGAGATGCCAACGGAGGAAGAGCTAAACAGAGTTCTTGAAGAGGCTGTCAAACTCCTTGAATAACCTTGTCAGAAAGGACCATGCCGTCCTTTATTTCTACCACCCTCTGAGCTTGTTCAGCAAGATGCAGCTCGTGGGTCACCATAACAAAGGTTGCTCCCCCTTTGTTTATCTCCTTAAATATTTCCATAACTATCTGGGTGTTCTTGCTGTCCAGGTTTCCCGTGGGCTCATCCGCAAGTATGATAGAAGGATTATTTATAAGAGCCCTTGCTATGGCAACCCTTTGCATCTCTCCGCCCGATATCTGGTAGATTCTTCTTTTTTCTTTGCCCTCAAGCCCCAAAGACTTTAAAAGCTCATAAGCCCTTTCCATCGCTTCTTCCCTTTTCATGCCCAGCTTTATGGCTGGTAGCATCACATTCTCCAAGAGGTTAAACTCCGGAAGCAGATAATGAAACTGAAAGACAAAACCGATTTTTTTGTTTCTTAGCTCCGAAAGGCCTCTTTCGTTGGAAAAGTCTACCTTTTCACCTTCAAAGAAGACATCTCCCTCGGAAGGCTTGTCCAAAAGACCCATTATGTACAGGAGAGAGCTCTTGCCAGAACCACTGGCTCCCACCACCGCCACAAACTCGCCCTTTTGAACGGTAAAGTCTATACCTTTCAGTATCTGCTCCTGACCTACCCACTTTTTAATACCCTTTAGCTCTATCAAGCTCATTGGCTTCTAAAGATATCAACAGGGTTTAGCCTGCTTGCCCTGTAGGAGGGATAAAGGCTTGCCATAAGGGCAAAAAACATAGAGAAGAAAAGGGCATACACATAAAGCATGGGGTCTCTGTCAAGGACAAAGCCTCTGGTCCTTATGAGCCCTTCCACATCAAGCCTTATGCTTTCCAGATACTCCTGAAGTCCAAAGCCCACCAAAGAGCCTATAAGGGCACCCATGAATCCTATAACAAAGCCCTCCATCATGAAGATCAAAAGCACGTCCTTCCGACTATAGCCCATGGCCATCAGTATGGCTATGTCCCTTTTCTTTTCCAAGACTGTCATCATGATGATGTTGAATATACCAAAGGCGGACACGGTGAGTATGGCAAAGACTATCATGTAGGTTATGGTGTTCTGTATTTTGAATATGCTCAAAAAGTTCCTGTAGGCTCTTTGCCAGCTTTCTACCTCGTAGCTCACAAAAGCCTGAAATTCTCTTGATAGCCTCTCCGCCCTGTTCACATCCCTTATCTTAAGCACTATTTCGTTGACCTCCCCTTGTCTCTCCAAGAGGCTCTGCAAAGTCTTTATGTTTATGTAGACCCTTGCGTCGTCTATGTTGGTTATGCCAGACTCAAAAAAGTCCTCCACCGTTACCAGAAGACTCTGTCCATTTGGCGCCACCAGCAAGAGTTTTTTGCCAAGCTGGTCTATGCCCAAGCTCCTTGCCACCAAGGCGCCCACTATTACCCCAGTCCTATTTGTTTCGAGCCTTTGGAGGTTTTTGTTAACAAGAAACCTATCTATGATGGAAGCCTTAGGTTCCCTCTTGGGGTCTATGCCCAGAAGGGTCACAGGCTTGTCCCTCACGCCGTATTTGGTTATGCCTTTGCTTACAAGCCTTGGCGCTACCCCAAGCACCTCCTGGTGTTTTTCCAAGTTTTCCATAATGTCCTGCCATCCCAAAATCCTGTCCTTTTCCTCTGGCTGTTCTCCAAGAAGGATGGTGTAGGGTTCTTGCGTGGACTTTTCTATTTTCGGCTTTATCTTTATGTGAGGTTCAAGGTCTATAACCTGTTGGATAAAGTAGTTTTGAAAGCCAAGCATAAGAGAACTCATGACCACAAAGGCGGAAACGCCCATGGAAACGCCCAGAACCGAAACCAAGGTTTGCCTCTTTCTTTGGAAAAGCATCCTCAGGGCCACAAACAAAACATGGTTCATGGTAGTATGACCCTGTCTCCTGGCTTGAGACCCCCTAAGACCTCTATGAAGTCCCCGTATTGCTTTCCTGTTTTTATAGACACTTTAAGTTTCCTTGCACCATCTTGCAAAAGCACATGACCGTTGCTGTAGGCTTTGGCTGGTATTACCAAGGCCCTTCGTCTCTCCACCTCTATCTGACCATCTGCGGTAGCCCCAGAGGGCGTCTCTGGAGGAAGGTTGGCACGCACCTTTGCCGTTATAAGCTTTCTTGCCCTGTCTACCTCCCTTATTACCTGAAAGACAACACCTTCAAAATCCCTCTCGGGAAAGGCGTCGACCTTGACCCTAGCTTTTTGCCCCTCCCTTATAAGCCCTGCGTAGCCTTCGTCCACCTCAAGCCATACCTCCCAATCTTTTGAACCTATAGAAAAGAGTCTGTTTTCCTGACCCATGTGGTTTATGTAGTCTCCTTGGTTTACGAACTTTTTCAGCACATACCCTTCTATGGGGCTTCTTATGGTGTATTTTTCCTTTTCGCGCAGGAGCTTTTGTCTTTGTGCACTGAGCACCCTCTCTTCCGCCCTTATGGAAATCAGAGCGTCCGCGTAGGCCTTTTTTGACCTCTCGTATTCCTTTTGAGCAACTTCGTACTGGGTTTTGCTCTGCTCGTAGGCTTCCTTTGGTATAAGACCCTGAGAAAAGAGTCTTTCCCTTCTTTCAAACAGTCTTTTGCTGTTTTCCATGTTTATGCGAGAGGCTTCTACCGAGCTCTGCAGACTGCTAAGGTAAGAAGAGTCATACATTGCCCTCTCCCTAACAAGCTTTAGCCTCTCGGATACCTCTTTTATACCCTCCTCGAGGGAACCACTATCTATTATGGCAAGCACTTGCCCCCTTTTTACATGGTCTCCTTCCTTTACAAGAATGTCCTTTAGGTAACCCGAAACCTCAGCCCTTACGAGCACATAGTCTGCGTTTCTTACATAGCCCGAGCCGTACACAAGAGTGCTTACTTCCCTTTCTTCCACCAAAGCATACCTTACCTCACCCCTTCTTAAAGCAAAGAAGAGCGCAAGAACAAGAAGGCACAAAAAAAGCGTTATAAGGACAATTTTCCGCATGTCCTTTATAATTATTACAGCAAACTTATCTTTTCTATGTTGCCAAGGACAACCAAAATGTCATTTGGTAGTATCTTTTCGTCCCCTGAGGGGTTTGCCATGAGTTTTTCGCCCCTCTTTATGGCAAGCACTGTCATGTCGTGCCTTCTCCTAAGGTCTAATTCCTTAAGGGTCTTATGGTGTAGCCTCTCCGGTGGTAGCATCTCAAAAATGCTGTAGTTTTCAGCTATGGGTATTTCCTCTATAAAGCCCCCTACGAGTAATGAGTGGGCAAGCCTTATGGCCATATCCCTCTCTGGATGTATAACCCTGCTTATGCCAAGCCTTTCAAGAACTTTACCGTGTAGTGGATTTACCGCCTTGGCTATGATTTCCTTCACCTTCAGCTCCATGAGCTGAACTACCACCAGTATACTTGCCTCTATGTTCTCACCTATGCTAACTATCACCGTATCCGCGTTGGCTATGCCAGACTCTTTCAGGGCTCTTTCATCCGTGGCGTCCAAGATAAAGGCCTGATGCACAAGTTCCGATATCTGTTTGACCTTTTCCTCGTCTATGTCGCAGGCTATAACCTCTGCACCGCCCTCCGCTAGGGTTTTCGCCACATTAAAGCCGAACCTACCAAGGCCTATAACCCCAAAAACCCTCTTCATAGAAGTAGCCTTGCCTCCGGTAGCCTCACATGGCTTGGTCTTTCCTTGCCAACAAGAGCTATCATAAAGCCAAGCACTCCAACCCTGCCCGTTATCATGGTAAGAATTATAAGGCTTTTGCCAAGGGCAGAAAAATCGCCCGAGAGGCTAAGACCTTGAGGATTTCCCAGAGAAAGGCCAACGGTGGCAAAGGCAGAGACTACTTCAAAGAGGGCGGGGATTAGTCTTATGCCTTCTACTTCCGCAAGTAGGACCGCCATGAGGGTGTTGTAGGCAAAGGCAAGACTTAGAATAACCATGGCCCTGTGCACCTGAGCGTCTATTAGCCTTCTTCCGAGGACTACCACCTCAGGCTTTCCC
This sequence comes from Aquificaceae bacterium, assembly GCA_026414575.1. Taxonomy (GTDB): domain Bacteria; phylum Aquificota; class Aquificia; order Aquificales; family Aquificaceae; genus Pampinifervens. The sequence goes on from JAOAIS010000001.1 coordinate 39,761, forward strand.
CTTATGTAGGACAAGACCGCAAGGAAGACAACCACCGCTGTCACCGTTTTTATGCCCCCACCCGTGCCACCGGGCGAGGCACCCACGAACATAAGGTTTATCAGCACAAACTGGGATGCCTCGGAAAGCTCGGATATATCCAAGGTATTAAAGCCTGCAGTCCTTGCCGATATGCTATGAAAAAGGCTTGCCAGAATCTTTTCCACGAAGGAAAACTTCTGAGATCTCCATAAGTCAATAAATAGTAGTAAGGAGCCAGATGTGGTAAGCAGAATGGAGGAAATAAGCACTAACTTTGTATGGGTAGAAAGTCTCTTTAGGTCACCTCTTGCGTACAGGATAAACTCGTAAATCACATAAAAACCAAGTCCACCAAGGATTACGAGAAAGCCTACGACCACATTCACCCAGATGTCTCCTCTGAAGTCTGTAAGGTTGTTGGAAAAAGTGGAAAAGCCCGCATTGTTGAAGGCGGAAACCGAGTGAAAAAGGCTTGCAAAGAGAGCCTCTGCAGGGTCTTTGAGGTGAAATAAGAAAGAAGGGAAAAGGGCAAGGGCGCCTATCAGCTCTACGAAGAATATTATGGGCATCATCCTTCTTACGAACCTCACAAGCCCGTGCATGCTTGGATAATTGAGAGACTCGGCCATTATAAGCCTTTCTCGGAGACCGAGCTTTTTTCTAAGCACTATAAGAAAGTAGGTGGTAAAGGTCATGTAGCCGAGCCCACCCAGCTGTATGAGGGATAGCACCACCAACTTCCCCCATATGGTAAGGTCCTTTTCCGTGTCCAAGACCACAAGGCCAGTAACGGTGGTAGCGGATGTGGCGGTAAACAGGGCATCCAGATAGCCTACCTCTCTCCTGACGCAGAAGGGCATGTAAAGAAGCAAAGACCCTACCAGTATCACTCCCAGATAAGAAAAAAGAAGTATTCGGTGAGGTGTCCACTCAAAGCCCCTCATCCATCCATAAATTTTAAACCCATGCGTTAGTCAAGAGAATTACAAGCTTATGCGGGAAGTTTTTTAAAGTCCTCCCACAAGGTATTTATTCAAGCTCAAAATCGCCAGTAGTCAAAACCCGTGTAGGAATAGGGAAGGTGGGAAGTTTTTTGACAGGTGTTGTGCTCTTGGTCTCTTTTAAAGGAAGCAGTTTTTAAAGGTTTTACTTTCGTGTTGTTGTGACGGCCTTGCGTCAGAGTAGCCTGCAGCGGGGATATGGTGTGCAGGCAAGGACAAGACTCCTTACGGTTGCTCTTTGGTAAGGCCATCATTTGCGCGAGGATTGTCAAAGTCTTAAGAAAATGGCTTGAGGGCTAAGTTTTGTTTTCTCCGCACTACTGTAGGTGCCTTATAACTACAGCACCACAAGACTAATGAGGACAGCTTGAGGGTATCACCCTGCTTGTACAGCCCCAAAGACGAAAAGAAGCTCTTCGCCCAAAAGCTCTCCCTTCATAATTTTTCACATTGCGTCTTTGCACTCCGCCCCCTGCCATCTTTTAAACACAACTCTTAATCTTTATGTCCGTTGCCAAAGGAGCCTTTTCTAAGCCTTTTATTCTTATGTGGTGTTTTTTGTTTAGCTCCCTATGTGCTGTATGCCTTAAAATCAGCGGTTTTCTGCCGTAGAATTTGGCGGTAGCATTCCGAATTTGAAAACACTGGCGGATGTTTGTCTGTAGGGCAGTGGATATGTTTTATGAAGGACATAAAAACAACGCACAAAGACATTCGGTATCTTCCTTGTCTTTGTCTTGAAGTTATGCAAGAATTTTACCCTTCTTACCAGTTTTGCTGTTTACCATTTCCAGCTTCTGCCTTCGACGGGATGAGCTTTTGTGGGCATGTTGGGTACAGCTCATAAATTTTAAAGCTATGGAGCTGGAAAGACTTGTGGAGGAGCGCCTTCTGCATTCAGGATTGAAACCAAAGGAAGTCAACCTAAGGTCTATTTTGCTGGAGCTGAGGGCATGGCTCAGACCCTCCGTAGAAGGCTCGGGTATAGTAAGGACTGCGGGATTTGACTACACTCTAATTCACCCCCAATACGGAGAGCCCTACCACAGCCTTACCGCCGGTGCAGTTATGGAGTGCTTGCAGAAGTTCCTTATGCCCTCGGGTATCTTGCAGAGGGCGAAGAACATAAGGAGGTTACGCCTTCTGGATGTGGGTTTTGGCCTTGGTTACAACGTGGTTGTGGCTCTTAAAAGGCTAAAGGATATAAATCCAAAGCTGGAAATAGAAGTTCTCTCTTTAGATAAGGAACTGCCAGAAAACATACCACCCCCACCAGAGGAGTTTAGGGAACTCCATGGAAAGATTCTTGACAGTCTACCCAACTTTGAGGGGAATGGTATAAGCTTGAAATTATTCATCGGTGATGCAAGGAAAACAATAAAAGAAATAAGTTCCTTCAAAGCCCACGCGGTTTTTCATGATGCCTTTTCGCCCTACAAGAACCCAGAGCTGTGGAGTCTTCAGTTCCTCGCGGAAATAAAAAGACTTATGAGAAGGGATGGCGTATGGGTTTCCTACACCTCTTCCCTTCCAGTCCGTAAGGCATTAAAGGGGCTTGGTTTTAAACTATCTTCCACCACAAGCCTTGGGAGAAAAAGGAAAGGCACAAGGGCGAGCCTTGTAGGCAGGGAGGAGCTCGAAGAAAAGGAAAGGCTTAAGCTGTTCAAGTCACCCTACGCCATACCTCTATTAGACCCTGACTTTAGTAGAAAGCCCATTGAAATACTCGTGGATTACCGAGTGAGGGTGGAGCTTCTTAAAGTGGCCCAGGGCGGGGTCGAACCGCCGACACCACGGTTTTCAGCCGTGTGCTCTACCAACTGAGCTACCGGGCCTCCTGTGTTATTAAATATTATATACTCTGAGGAGGTAAAATGGTAGCCCCTTTTTTGTTGTTTTTTGTCTTTCTGGTAAGCTCCTGCGGGGATATTTTAGTGGAGGAGGACCTCCTTAAGAGGCCTCAGGCAAAGAGATGTTCAGACTGTCATAGTGAGATATTCAAAGAGTGGGAAAAGAGCAGGCATGCCTTAGCCTGGAAAAGTGAAAAGTTCAGGCTTGAGAGCGAAAACCATACAAAGGTCAAGTGTCTATCTTGTCACGCCCCCCATCAGGTGGACCCTCAGATAAAGCCAGCCCTGCGAGTAGAGTTCAAAGAAGATGGTGTCTCCTGCGTTGCCTGCCACTTTAAAGAGGAAACAAGGGCAATGCATGGGCCCCACAAGGTTTGGTCGCCACCGCATCCTTCTAGGCAGGACTTTAACTACACAAAGGCCTTTTTCTGCGCCGGATGCCATCAGGAGACTTACAAAGAGTGGCACCTCACAAAGACTCAAAAATCCTGTCAGGATTGTCATATGCCTTCTGTGGGTGAGAAGAGGCTTGTTCAAAAGTTTCCCTTTGAATACTTCCACAGCAAAAAACCAAGGCATGACCATAGCTTTCCTGCAGGGAAGGCAAAGCCTGAGGACATCCTGGTTGAGCTTGAAAGGGGCGAACCTCTCAGACTCAAGATAACTAATGTAGGCGTGCCTCACAATTTACCAACCGCAGACCAGGGAGACCCCAAGCTTTACATAGTGGTAGATGCAAGCTTATCAAACGGTGAGAAATCCAGAATGGTAAAGGTGCTTTCCTATCAAGCAAAGAATGCCCTCCTTTATGGAGTGCCTACCTATGTAGACCTGCCTTGGCAAGGAGTGGAAGCCCTAAGGGTAAGTTTACAAAGAAAGCTAAGCTGGAAGGAAGAGCGAGAGGAGATACTTAGTATTAAAATTAGTCTATAATTTTTTCTTATAAACTTATAAGTATTTGTTAATAACACCTACAGAAGGAGTTTTTTAAATATTTTGTTGTATTATAGGAAGAGGAGGTATATAAATGGCACAACATGAGGTGCACCACCATCTGGGAGAGCACGAGTACAGTTATTGGCCTTTGCCAGTAGGCATTGCCGTCCTGCTGGTCCCCCTAACCTTTATAGCCCTTATGGTGTGGCAAAACCCTATGCTGGCTATCCTATTTGGAGGGGTCAGCCTAGTGCTCTTTGTTTTGGGAATAGCCGGGTGGATAAGGGAGTTTTTCTCAAAGGGTCATGAAGAAGGGCTTGGTATGCCAGCCATGATGTTTTTTATCGTCTCTGAAGTGGTCATTTTCGGAACTATGTTTGCGGGCTTTTACATGGCAAGGGCAACCCATGCGGAGGTATGGCCCCAATGGGTTCCAAAAGACATGAACTTGACAATACCCCTTATACTTACCTTTATCCTGTGGGCTTCCAGCGCTACCATAGCAATAGCTGAAAAGCTCTTCGATACGGGCAGAAACATACTTTCCGCCATCTTTGTGCTTCTTACTATAGCTCTTGGGTCTGCCTTTACGGTCATACACGTGATGGAATGGCTCCACCTTTGGCACGGAGGTTTTACCCTCAGTTCCAACATGTATGGAACTGGTTTTTACATGCTAACCGGCATACACACATCCCACATAATTGTGGGGCTTCTTACCATGTTGGTGGCCATATACCTCTTGCTGAGTGGTAAAGCAGGCGAGCACAAGGGCCATACCTACATAAAGGCCATAACCCTGTACTGGCACTTTGTTGACATCATGTGGCTACTTGTGGCAAGCAGCGCATACCTTATAGGAAGTCTGGCATGAGGTTTATGCTTCTTTTTCTCTTCATAACACCCTTGCTTTTTGCGAGGGAGCCTTACCAATATGGTAGGTATACAAGCTATTATGGCGAGCAGGATGTTAGCGTAGTAAGAATTCAGGAAGACCTATACATAGGCAAGAAGGTGGCTGATGTAAAAGTAAAAACCTTAGGGGGAGAGGTAAATCTGACAGACTTTATTGCTGGTAAACCTACCGCTCTTCTCTTTGCCTATTACACTTGCGATACCGTATGTCCGACTACCGCCGAAAATCTCTTTAAAATTTCAAGAAACCTATCAAAGGACTATCGCTATGTGGTTCTATCCTTCGATGATAAGGATACTTTAGAGAGCATGAGGCAGTTCATGTTGAAGAACTTCCGTACTACAGAGCTTCCAGAAAATTGGCTTGTAGGTATTTTGTCAAAGGAAGACATAAGGAGGCTCACGGTTTCTGTTGGATATAAGTTCTATTACATAGAGAGGGATAAGATTTTCATACACTCTAACGCCACCTTGTTCCTGTCCCCCGATGCTAAAGTGATGCGGTACTTGTACGGGCCTTTTCCAAAGGAGAGGGATGTTAAGCTTGCCTTTATAGACGCTCAAAGGGAAAGCCCTTCCATAAACAGGATAGTTGACCTTGCGGTGCTTGCTTGCTACCGCTACGACCATGTGCGCAGCAGGTATGTAATAGACCCCACCCTTATCTTTGCAGGTATTGGGATGCTAGGTCTTGTAACCACCTTTTCCCTTGCGTACTTTTATAACAGACATAGAAAGGAGGTGCGCCTATGAAGGAAGTACTTGCCTATCCTGCCAATTATTGGCAGACCATGTATGAAATCTGGCTATTTATATCGGTAATCATCTACTTAGTGGTATTTATACCAGCCGCTTATTTTCTGGTTAAATACAGGTATAAAAAGGGTATAAACGAAAAAGCCCAGCATGCAAAAGAAAGCAAAGCCCTTGAAGTGCTTTGGACAATAATACCCACCATAGTGGTTATATACTTAGCCACCCAAAGCTTCGCCTTCTATAGGGTGCAGAGAAATGCTCCAGAAGGTGCTATGGAGATAAAGGTGACCGCCTTCATGTGGGGTTGGGAGTTTGAATATCCAAATGGCAAGAAAGTTTTCTCCTTCTTTAACGGCGTTGTTGATCCTGAAAAGAATGTCTACTTGACACCAGAAAAGGTAAACGACATGTTTAAAGCCTACATACCAGCAGGGACACCCATCAAGGTTCTACTTACCTCAAGAGATGTTATACACTCCTTCTATGTACATCCCGCAAAGGTTACAGAGGATGCCGTGCCTGGTAGGATAACCCATATGTGGTTCCAAGTAAACAAGGAAGGTGAATACTGGGTTTTTTGCAGAGAGTACTGTGGTACTCAGCATTCCAAGATGGCTGCGGTGCTAAAGGTTGTACCAAAGGAAGAGTTTGAAAAATGGTTGAACCAGGGTGTGCAGACGCAAAACATTACTGATAGACAAAATTTATAAAGGAGGTGCATTGCCATGGCCGCAGTAAGCTACAAACCCTACTTCAGCGCTGGCCTAAAGGAATGGATATTTACCACAGACCACAAAAAGATAGGGATTATGTATGGAGTAACTAGCCTAATCTTTTTCTTAGTAGCGGGGCTTTCTGCCTTAGCCATCAGACTTGAACTATACCAGCCAGGTCTCCAGTACATGTCTGAGGATGCATACAACAAAGCCCTGACCATACACGGCGTGCTTATGCAATTCTGGTGGGCCGTAGCCATATGGGGCTCTTTTGGTAACTATTTACTTCCCCTTATGATAGGGGCAAGGGATGTGGCTTTCCCAAGACTTAATGCTCTGAGCTACTGGTTTTTCTTTGCGGCAAGCGTTCTTGCTCTCATTACCCTTTTGCCCGGTAACCACATAAGGATGCTATGGACTGGCTATCCGCCCTTCTCACTAAACGACAACGCAGGACCTGTTGCCTTCTATGCCCTTATAATACATATGCTTGGTGCATCTTCTCTTGCCAGTGCCATAAACCTTGTAGTGACAAACCTAACTATGAGAGCTCCGGGTGTGACCCTAAAGAAGATGAACCTTTTCTTGCACTCCTTTCTTGCTATGAACGTAATCCAGATACTTGGAGTTCCTGCCCTTGCTGGCGCAGTTACCATGCTACTCATGGATAAATACTTCCAAACAGCCTTTTTTGACCCAACAAGGGGTGGTGACCCACTTCTTTACCAAAACCTCTTCTGGTTTTACTCACATCCAGTAGTTTATGTGATGATACTGCCAGCCTTTGGTCTCATATCGGAGATGATAGCGGTATTTTCCCGTAGGGAAATATTTGGTAGGACTTCCATGATTATAGCCATATGGGGCATAGCCATACTTGGCTTTATGGTGTGGATACATCACCTATTTACAAGTGGTGTGCCAGACTGGATAAGGATACTCTTCTCCTACACTACAGTTCTTATAGGTGTGCCCACCGGCATAAAAATATTTAACTGGGTATTCACCTTATACAAGGGTTCTGTAAGGTTTACAACCCCCATGCTATACACATTAAGTTCCATATTCATGTTTCTGATAGGTGGCCTAACTGGTATACCTCTGGGGCTTCCGGCCTTTGACATAGGAGTTCATGATTCCCACTTTGTAGTAGCCCACTTCCACTATGTGCTTGGTATGGCTCTTACCCTGGCTGTCTTTGGGGGGTTCCACTACTGGTATCCCAAGTTTACAGGCAGGATGTATAATGAGCTCTGGGCAAAGATAGCCCTTGTTCTTGTCATGATAGGCTCAAACCTCTTCTACTTCCTGCAGTTTATCGTGGGCCTTGAGGGTATGCCCAGAAGGTATGCGGATTATCCAGCTATAGAGAGCTGGATAAGGCTTCACGAGCTCCAGACCATAGGTTCCATGATATTGGGCTTTGGAGTTATATTGGCCATTGCAAACCTCGTGTTTTCCACTAAGATTGGCAAAAAGGCAGAGGACAATCCTTGGCAGTCACCATCTCTTGAGTGGCTTATTCCGTCACCACCTCCTCCCCACAATTTTGACAAGATACCCCATATGCCCGAGGATTGGGATCCGTACCACTACGAATGGCTCGAAAAACAACATAAGAAGCATTGAAAATCATGGGCGCTCGCGCCCCTTTATTCAACATGAGGAAAAACCTTCTGCTTATTGGACTTATTTTTCTGGTGTTGGGCTCTTTCCTTTTGAGCGTCCTGTATTTTAGCGATCCTCAACACAGAAAGGATAAGATAGAACACTATAAAGAAAAAATAGATAAACGTCTTCGCAAGTCTCAATAGTAGTAACCTACAGAAAGGTACACTTTGTATTTCTTCAACCAGTTCCTGTCCATGGGGAACGCTAAATCAAGTCTTACTGGACCTACTGGCGTGTTTATGCCTACACCGCTTCCCAAACTCCACTTAATATCCTTTGGCAAGTCCTCTAACTTGTTTCCCGCCGCACCTGCATCACCAAAGAGGACCCACACTAAGGGTCCTTTCAAGGGAGTGATTAGCTCAATCCTTCCAAAGCCGTAATACTTTCTACCTGTTGGTTGACCTATTTCTTCAAAGGCATACCCCCTGAGGTCTCTTAAGCCTCCTAAAAAGAACCTTTCAAAAATCGGCGCTTCACCCCATATGGCCCCTCCTGCCACCTTAAAACTTAACTTTAAATCTCTCCTTAGAGGTATGAGGTAATAAGTGGAAAGGTCAAATTTTGTGTAGTGGGCATCTCCTTCTGCAAAGCTGAGGTTTACACTGTTGTAATGCAGTCTGTTGGGTGAAAAAATGTCATCCTTGTATTCTCTCAGGAGAAAGACGCTGTACTTTCTTATGCTAAAGGAGCGCCCGTCTACTTTGTTTTTCAGAATGCTAAATATGGGTCCTACCGATGTATTTGTGCTTATTCTGTAGCCAAGCTGAAGGTTAAGTCCACGGGAGTCCAAGTCGTAACTTTTGTGTTCTTCGTAGCTTTTAAAGATATTAGATTTAAACCAGTACCTGCTCGAAAGAAGAAAGTTGTCCTGAAGACTTAGGTCATAAAGCTCTCTCTTGCCGGTTCTTCTGTATTTGGCTCCTGCCGTCATTCCAATTCCAAGCAGATTTTTTGCACCAAGGAAGGTCTCAAGGGACAGTTTTTCTTCCGTGTTGTAGCCAAGGGAAAGGTCAAGGATTCCCCTTTGGTCTTCAGACACCTGTATTAATCTGTGGACCACCCTTTTTTCTTTGTCCACAAAGGTATCAATAGACACACCGCTGAAAATTCCACTGTTTAGCATGTTGTGAAGTGCCTTTTCGTTAAGAGCTTCAGAGTAGTGTTTTCCTTTTTCCGTCATGTAAGAAAGCTCGCGGAGGGTGGTCTTTTCATAACCGTAGTGTATGGTTTCTCCCAACTGATAGGTGGGTCCCTCCCTTATGCTGTAAAGATATGTGTAATATAAGGTATCTCCCTCTTCATCGGCCTTTATCTGTATATCATAATCCCCATCCATGAGCCCCTTTTTAAGAAAATATTTCTGAATGTCGATGTTTAGCGTCTCCACCAAGTCGGTGTTAAACAGGGCCGGCAACTTCCCCCGATGTTTTGAGAATATTTTTTTAATTTCTCTGTTTTCTCCTGCGTAAACAAAATCCCTTATTATCTGTTTCTTGCCTGGCTTTATTTCCATGATAACTCGCACCCTCTTGTCTTCTTTGAAAATCTCTCTGTGGATGTTGCCCTCTGCAAGTCTGTAGCCCTCCCTAAAAAGCCCTTCAAGCCTTTTTTTGAGTGTAAACTCTAATAAGTCTTCGTCGTAATAGTCTTCCTCAAGGCCCTCTCCAAAAGCCCTATATCTTGGACCCTCCTCTACCTTAAATACCACGCCTTTTTCATCAACTTGGTGTTCAACCTTTACTTCAAAAAAACCCTTCCTGTGGTATTTGTTTATGATGCTTTCCTTTGCTTCCTGCAAGGAGAAGGGGTCAACTCCCTTTTCTGCGAGCCCGCTTATCCTTGTTAGCTCTTCCTCTTTAAAGAAATGCACCCCCTCCCACAGGATTCTGTATTTTTTGCCCTCTACCACATTAAACACGGGCCTTGCTATGTGACCCCTACCCGTAATAGCCTTTAGAGTTCCCATGGGATGGCCGAGGAGGTTAGCTATACCATCAGAGATGGCACCGAGGATTCTAAGGGGTCTCTTGCCTATGGTTTTGTCCGAGGGAGCCAGCACTTGGTAGAAGGGCTTTTTTAGTTGCATTTTTTCAACTCCCTCGTAGTAAACAAAGCTGTCCCAGAAGCCCTCTTTTGTGTAAAAATCTTGAAGGGGAAATACGCCTTCCCTGAAGAAACTTTCTTTAAAGACCCTGCCGCGCACCAGACCTATTTTTAAGTCAAGAAGGGTAGGCTCGTAGGTGGAGTTTTTGTAAACACCGCTTTCGGTAAAATATACAGGACCTTCGTATATTCCTATGTAGACTTCCGCATAACCCTCCGCATCCATGTCTAGAGTTACACCCACAGCAACATCAAGGAAGCCCTTGTCCATGTATAGTCTTTTTACCCTTTCTTCCACATCCCTCTCGTTAAACTCTGGACCACGCAGGGGCATGTTTTCGTAAAAACCCAGATAAGACAGTATTTCTTCCCTAAGAACTGCCATGTTCCCTTTTATGTATATTTTCTTGACTATGGGGTATCTTTCTATGTAAACATAGACCTTGTCTCCCTCCCTACTTATGCGCACATCCTTTATGTCTTTGATGCTTTTCATCATCTGGACTACTTCCTCATAGTTTTCGCCTTTTATTATGCTTTCTATGTTGTTTTTTCTTAGTGGATAGTTGGATATGACAAAGACTTCTGCCATTAGGGTTAAGGGGAAAAGAAGGAGTATTATAAGTAGCATATTATAATTTTAACGATGGGTATGGACAAAAAGATAGTTCCTGCTGTGCCAAGCATGACCTACCAGGAGCTTTTTAAGAAAGACAAAAAAAGCATAGCCACTGAGTTTGAGGCCATACTAATCAAGGAGGTTCTAAAGGAAGCCTTTAAACCCGTGCTCGAGGGCAAATCCTTTGATACAAGGCTTTACTATGACAGTTTTTTGGAAAACATAAGCAAGAAGTTGGCGGAGGCGGGAGGCATAGGTATTGCCCGATTTGTGTTAGAGAACCTAAAAGATGGGAAGAATCCATAAGATAAGCCCCTTCCTCGTGATGGACATCCTCAAGGAAGCCCAAGGCATGGAAGATGTTGTGCACATGGAAATAGGGGAGCCAGACTTAGACCCACCGCCTGGAGTGATAGAGGCAGTCCATAAGGCACTAAGGGAAAGGAAATACTTTTACACTCCAAGTTTGGGTCTTTGGGCACTTAGGGAGCGCATAGCAAAGCATTACTTTGACTACTACGGTGTTGATGTTTCTCCCTCGAGGGTGGTGGTGACCACCGGCACATCTTCTGCCCTTTTGGTGGCCTACGCAGTGTTTGTAGATGGGAGCGATAGGGTTGTCCTGCCGGACCCCTCTTACCCCTGCTACAAAAACTTTGCCCACCTTCTTGACATAGAACCATTAATGGTTAATGTGGATGCAGGCACCAAGTATCAGGTAACGGTAGACCGTCTGGAGTTTTTGGAGGGCTACAGGGCAGTGCATATATCCACACCAACAAACCCTACGGGCACTCTTTATGAAGAGGAAAACCTAAGGTCTATATCAAACTTCTGTGAAGAAAGGGGATTATACCTCATATGTGATGAGATATACCATGGTCTTGTATACGACCGAAGGGAAAGGACGGCTCTTGAGTTTAGTTCAAAGGCTGTGGTCATAAATGGCTTTTCCAAGGCCTTCTGTATGCCAGGCTTTAGGCTTGGTTGGATAATTATGCCTGATGAGGATTCGGTAAGGAAAGCAGAGCTTATACTTCAGAACCTATACATTTCTGCGCCTACACTTAGTCAGTATGCGGCCATAGAAGCTTTTGACTATCTGTATCTTTCAAAGGTGAGGGAGACCTATAAAAATAGGAGAGATATGCTCTTGGAGGAGCTAAAGGATGTTGGAAGAGTTGAACTGGTCCCCGATGGCGCCTTCTACCTCTGGATGGACATAAGCAAGTACCGCATCGATAGCTATCAGCTCTCAATGAGGCTTTTGAGAGAGGCCAGGGTTGCGGTAACACCCGGCAAGGACTTTGGCAATAACAATACGGAAAGGTATATAAGGATATCCTTTGCCAAGGATGGGGGCACCCTCAAGGAGGGTGCCAGAAGGATAAGGGATTATCTTGCGATGTAGATTTTCACTGCCCTTTGTTGGGCATGTTTAGAGCCAAGCATGTCCGCTACTTCTTTGCCGTAAGCTACAACCCTTATCCTGCTAACATCTACACCCCTTTTGACCAGCTGACTGGCCACCATCTGGGCTCTCCAGGTGGATAGATTAAAGTTGTACCTGCTTGTACCCCTCGTGTCTGCAAAGCCGACAACGAGAATTTCTCTATCATCCCTTTTGAGTTTGTCTGCAAGTTCATTTAACCTTTTCGCCTCCGAGGAAGTTATGTGGAACTTGTTGAAGGGAAAGTATACTACGCCCAACTCCTCTACTTGTAGCTTTTGTGGGCCTGCGCCTTCTTTTTCTTTTGTTACCGCTGGCTGGGTAGGTCTTGCTTCAAGAGCTCTTATCCTTTTTTCATGGTCATCAGCTATGTCCTCCAACTTTTTTACCCTGCCTTCAACATCCCTCATTTTCCTGCTTGCCTCTTCTGCTTTTTTGTTTGCCTCCTCTGCAAGCCTTTTGCTTTCCACTATGGCATCGAAATAGCCCTTGTAGCATCTATCGAGCATCTGTTTGGAGAAAAATTCTGGAGGGCTACCGCATGGATCAACGGGCTTTGTTTCTGGTCCTTTCCCATGTGCTAAAGCAACACCCGTGGCTATGGCAAGGATTAGGGCTGTGTTTTTCATTTTACCACCTCCTTCTATAACTCATATTATATGACGGGATTTATGAAAAAGTTTTTAAATTTTAAGCATAGCTCTTAAATCTTCTACGATTCCTCTTATGATTGCCTCCGAAGACTCTCCGCTTCTGGTAATGATACGGTGGGAAAGGCATAGGGGCGCAAGTTCCAACACATCTTCTGGTACCAAAAAGTCCCTTTCTTTGGTATAGGCCATGGCTTTGGCGCAACTCACAAGATGTATGAGCCCCCTGGTGGAAACTCCCAGAAGCACTTTGGGATTTTGTCTTGTGGCATGTGCCAAGCTTACCACCAGCTGGGCAACCTCCGGTGAGACATAGAACCTTTTTATACTGTCCATGACCGATATGAGCTCATGGACCTTAACCGCAGGCTTTAGTCTTTCAACCTTTTCCAATGGGTTTTCCCCCCTCAGTATCTGAGCTTCTGTTTCTTGGTCTGGATAACCAAGGTTGAGCCTCATGCTAAAACGGTCAAGTTGAGATTCGGGCAAAGGGTATGTGCCATGCTGTTCTACTGGGTTTTGGGTCGCTATTACAAAAAAGGGCCGTGGGAGTTCATGAGTTATGCCATCCGCAGAAACTTTTCCTTCAGCCATAGCTTCCAGCAAGGCACTTTGTGTTTTTGGTGTTGACCTGTTTATCTCATCGGCCAGTATGAGGTTGTTAAAGATGGGACCCCTTTTAAAAACAAAGGATTTTTTGGATTGGTCGTATACGCTTACACCAATGATATCTGATGGCAGTAGATCACTGGTAAACTGAACCCTTGCAAAGGATAAGCCAAGAACCTTTGCCATGGCAAGGGCGAGGGTTGTTTTCCCTACGCCCGGTATGTCTTCAAGAAGGAGGTGACCGCCAGAAAGAAGACATATAAGAGAATAGTTTATAACCTCGTCCTTCCCCCTAAGCACCTTTCCTATTTCTATCTTTATGGCTTCTAGGTCCATCACCAAACATTATACCAGTGCTATAATTGTAGAACCATGCACCTACAGGAAAAGGTTATTGCAGAAAAGGTTAAGGAGCTTGTGGAACCCATAGTAAAAAGTATGGGCTACAGGCTTTTTGATGTGGAGTTTAAGCCTGAGAAGGGCTGGGTGCTAAGGATTATACTTGATAAGGAGGGGGGCATAACCATAGGCGATTGTGAGGAGGTAAGCAAAAGGATAAGCGCCCTTCTTGATGTAGAGGATATCATACCAGTATCTTACCTGCTGGAGGTCTCCTCCCCAGGGCTGACAAGGGAGCTAACCAAGCCTACTCACTTTGAATTCTTCCGCGGCAGGCTCGTAAAGCTCGTGCTGAGGGATGCGGTAGGTGGTAAGAGGGAGATGAGGGGTTTCATAGAGGGTGTAAAAGAGGGTATACTGAGCCTGAGGGAAAAGGAAACAGACCTTGAGTATCATATACCCCTATCCATAGTGGCGAGGGCCAATCTGGAAATGGAAAGATGGTAAAAAACCTCAAAAAGCTCATAGAACAAGTAGCCAAGGACAAAAACTTACCTGAATGGGTGGTGGAAAGGTCTCTTAAAAATGCCATAGCCATAGCCATAAGAAAAGACAGAAGAATAAGGGATGAGCTGGAGGTCCACCTCGAGGAAGACCAAATAAGGGTTTGCGTCCTTAGAAAAAGGAATGGTGAGGTCGACAAGTTCCCTCTTGACATATCGCCAGAGGATGTTAACAGGATAGCCGCCCACGCCGCTAAGGAGGAATTTTTAAAAGAGCTTGAAAGGGCGGAAGAAGAAAGAGGTTATCTTGAATACCTTGAAAAAGAAGGTGATGTGGTTTTTGGCATAGTAAGGAAGGTAACAGAGGATGGTGATGTTATTGTGGACCTAGGCAGGGTTGCGGGAATACTTCCAAGAAAAGAGCAGATAAGGAAAGAGGATTATAAGACTGGCATGAGGCTCAAGGCCTTACTACTCAGCGTGGGAAAGAAAAGGGGCAAGTATGAGCTTATACTTTCAAGGACCCATCCAAAGTTTCTGAAAAAATTGATAGAGCAGGAGGTTCCAGAAGTAGGTAAGGGTGATGTGGTTATAAAGGCTATAGTTCGTGAGCCGGGAGAGAGGGCAAAAGTGCTTGTAAGCTCAGAAGATCCCAAGATAGACCCCGTGGGAGTGGTGGTCGGTGTAAAAGGCTCAAGGATAAACCCCATATCGCAAGAGCTTGCGGGCGAGAGGATAGATGTCATAAGGTGGTCTTCCGACGATGAAGAGCTTATAAGGAGGAGTCTGTCGCCTGCCACTGTTTCAAAGATAAGGATAGACAAAGAGAATAAAAGGGCGGAGGTGGCAGTCCCAAGGGAGAAACTTTCCTTGGCAATAGGAAAGCATGGTGTAAACGTGAAGTTAGCCAACAAGATTACCGGTTGGTACATAGATGTTATGTCTGAGGAGGACTTTGAAGCTCTTACCAAGCTAAGATGAAAAACCTAAAAAAACTCCTCATAAAAAAGCTTCTCTATGGTGGTTACGGTCTTGCTGAGGCAGAGGATAAAGCCTACATGGTGGATTATGCCCTGCCAGGAGAGTTGGTGGAGGCTGATGTATACAGAGAAAAGAAGGACCATTCCTTTGCAAGAACCGTGAAGGTTCTAATACCATCCTTGAGCAGGAGAGATGCTCCATGCCCTTATTATGGTACCTGCGGAGGCTGTCAGCTACAGCATTTAAAGTACAATGAGCAACTGAAGTTAAAGGAGGAGATACTTCTTGAAACCCTGAGCAGGATTGGCAAGGTTCATGTAAAAAGCCTTGAGCCAACCCTTCATGGGGGTGAGTTCGGCTACAGGATAAGGGTTCAGTTTAAAGTTTCTGGCGGAAGGCTTGGCTTTTTTGAACGTAGAAGCCATAATCTTGTGGACGTGGAAAGCTGTCTTCTTGTGCATCCTTCCATAAACGGGCTGATACCCTCTCTAAGGGAACTTTCAAAAAGGCTGAAAAGTTTGAAGGAGATACATGTGTTTTACTCCCCCCATGAAAAGGAGTTTATTCTCAAGCTTTTCCCTGAGGATATACCACCTAAAGAAAAGCTGAAGAAGAGCATGGAAAACCTTCTTACGAGCAATATTGTTGGTGTGGGCGTCTACCATAGGGGAAAGGCTTACAGTCTCGGCAGAGACTTCACCTTTGTAAAAGTGGGTTTATATAGGTATAGGGTCAGCATAGATTCCTTCTTACAGGTAAACTACCTGCTTTGGGATTCTTTTGTGGAGGAGGCGGTGCCAAAGTCTGATTTTGAAAGAGTATTAGAGCTCCATTGTGGTGTTGGTTTTTTTAGCCTCTTTCTGGCTAATAGATCCCGTTTTCTTGTCTCTTACGACAGCAACAGATCTGCCATAAGGGATGCAGAATACAACGCCAAGATGAACTCTCTTGGTAACATCAGCTTTGAGCATGGAGATGGGTTTGAGGCTTTAAGAAGACATGCGGGCGATGTGATAGACCTGCTTTTCCTTGACCCACCCAGGTCTGGGCTCTCTGAGGGGGAAGCCAAGCTTATACTACAAAACAAGCCTAAGGAGATAGTCTATGTCTCCTGTGAGCCAACCACCCTCGCAAGAGATCTCAAGACTCTTCTTACGGGTGGGTATTACTTGGCAAGCCTTAGGATGGTAGATAACTTCCCAAACACTTACCACATAGAAGCTATAGCCCACATTAGGATGGGATGAACTGCTCAAACTTTTTTTGTAAAAATCTGAAAAATGGCATACTTAAGAGATGACACCAAGTTCTTGCTTTTGCCATGACTTTAAGGGTTTGACTGGGTGGCTTCCGAGCCTTAAACTTAATCCTATAACCATATGGAAGGAGGAAAAGTATGTATGTTCTTAAAAGGAGTGGAAACAAGGAATCCCTCGACATATCCAAAATACGTATAGTCATAGACTTTGCCTGTTATGGCATTGATGTGGACCCTATGGAGCTTGAGCTTGATGCCCAAATACAGTTTAGGGATGGTATAAGCACCAAAGAAATCCAACAGCTTCTAATAAGAACAGCTGCGGAAAAAGTATCTCCCGAAGCTCCCCAGTGGCAGTATGTGGCCGCAAGGCTCTTGCTTTACGACCTTTACAAGGACGTTGGACACCTCAGGGGATACAAGGTCAAGGACAAAATAAACGGTAAATACAAGCCCTATAACCCTGAGAGTTTTTACAGGCTGGTAAAGACCTACGCAGAAAGGGGTATATACGGAGATTACCTTCTTAGGGAATATACAGAAGAAGACTTTAACCATCTGGCAAAATACATAGACCCCGACAGGGACCTTCTCTTTAACTACACGGGCATAAAGGTGCTTGCAGACAGGTATTTGGTTAGGGACGAGGAAGGTAACATTGTGGAACTGCCTCAAGAGATGTACATGCTTATTGCCATGACCTTAGCCTTGCCCGAGAAAAAGGAAAAGAGACTTCAGCACATAAAGTCCTTTTACGACCTCATGAGTCAGCAGGAGGTGTCCCTCGCTACACCTACCCTGATGAACGCAAGAAGGACACACACTCAGCTCAGCTCCTGTTTTGTGCTGACCGTAGAGGATGACCTTTATGACATTTTCGACAATGTGCAGAAGGCGGGACAGATTTCTAAGTTTGCGGGGGGCCTTGGCGTCTACCTTGGCAAGATAAGGGCAACGGGGGCACCTATAAGAAAGTTCAAGGGGGCAAGCTCTGGTGTCCTTCCTGTGGTGAAGATTCTCAACGATGTGATGATATATGTGGACCAGCTGGGTATGAGGAAAGGCTCTGCCAGCATTACCCTTGATATTTGGCATAAGGATGTGTTGGATTTCCTTGAGGTCAAGACCAATGTGGGTGATGAGAGGAAAAAAGCCCATGACATACACCCTGCATTATCCATACCCGACCTATTTATGAAAAGACTAAAGAAGAGAGAGAGCTGGACCCTCTTTGACCCCTACTACTGCAAGGGTGTAAAGGATGGCAAGAATCTTGAGGACTTTTACGGAGAGGAGTTTGAAAGGCTTTATGAGAAGCTGGAAAGGGAACTACCATCCCATGCCAAAAAGCGTGTAGAGGCCTTTGAGCTTTGGAAAAGACTGCTAACAGTGGTTTTTGAGACGGGCGAACCCTATGTTTTCTTTAGGGACACCGCCAACAGGCTAAATCCCAACAAGCACTGCGGTATGGTGTATAGCTCCAACCTTTGCCATGAGATTGTTCAGAATATGTCCGCCACGAGCCATTTGGAAGATGTTTTACTGGAAGATGGAACTATAGTTCACAAGAAAAAATCAGGGGATGTGGTGGTTTGCAACCTCGGCTCCATAAACCTGGGCAAGGTCTACACAAAAGAGGACATGGAAAGGGTAGTACCCATTTTGGTGAGGATGTTGGACAATGTGATAAGCATAAACTTCTATGCCATAAAGGAGGCTGAATACACCAACAGAAGATACAGGTCCATAGGCATAGGGGTAAGCAACTACCACTATTGTCTTGTAAAGCACGGCATAAACTGGGAGTCGGAGGAGCACCTTGATTTTGCGGAGACTATATTTGAAAGGATAGCCTACTACGCAGTGAAAGGTTCTATGGAGCTGGCAAAGGAAAGGGGTGCTTATAGTCTCTTTGAGGGATCTGATTGGAGTAAGGGTATCTTCTTTGGAAGAACTGCAGAGGAAAATAAGAGGTCTTCTAAGAATGGCTTTGATTGGGTTTCCCTCGGGGAGGAGGTAAAAAAGCACGGTATGAGAAACGCCTACCTCATTGCGGTTATGCCAACGGGCTCTACCTCCCTCATAGTGGGTGCCACACCTTCGATAGACCCCATCTTTGCCAAGTTCTACAAGGAGGAAAATATGTCTGGCATACTTCCTCAGGTGCCACCCGAGATAGACAAATACTTCTGGCACTATAAGAGTGCTTACCATATAGACCAGGAGTGGGTTGTGCGTGCTGCCGCCGCAAGACAGAAATGGATAGACCAGGCACAGTCTCTCAACCTTTTCATAGACCCAGAACATATAGATGGGCCAAAACTCTCAAGACTCTACGAAATGGCTTGGGAGCTTGGTCTTAAAACCGTCTACTATACAAGAAGCAAGTCTATGACTGATATAGAAGAGTGTGAGAGCTGCTCCACTTAGGAGGTAAAGTATGGAGAGAACAATTATTTTTAACCCCGAGGGCAACAGGGAACCCTCAAAGCGCAAGATTGTCCTCGGAAACCCCACCAACATAATGGAGCTAAACAGCGTCAAATACCAGTGGGCTTTTGACCTTTATAAGACTATGGGCTTTACCAACTTTTGGATTCCTGAAGAAATTCCAATGCATGAGGACAGAAAGCAATACGAGAAGGAGCTTTCCGAGTACGAGAAAAGGGCTTATGAGATGGTGCTTTCCTTCTTGATTGCCTTGGACTCTTATCAGGTAAACATGCTTAAGGAGTTTGCCCGTTACATAACGGCTCCAGAGCTGGTAATGGCTCTTACATCTCAGGAGTTTCAGGAGGCATTGCACAGCTACTCATACCAGTTTATCCTTGAGAGCGTGGTGGACCCAAGGGTGGCGGATGAGATATACAACTACTGGCGACAGGACAAGGTACTTATGGAAAGGAACAAGGTTATAGCGGAGCTTTACAATGAGTTTATAAGAAAACCCAGCGAGGAGAACTTCATAAAGGCGGTTTTTGGTAACTATGTGCTGGAAAGTCTGTACTTCTACTCGGGGTTTGCCTTCTTTTACACTCTTGGAAGACAGGGCAAGATGAGAAACACGGTCCAACAGATAAAGTACATAAACAGGGATGAACTTACCCATGTAACCCTTTTTAGAAACATTATCCTTTCCCTAAAGGAAGAACAGCCGGAGCTTTTTACCCCCGAGACAGAAAACTGGGTATACGAACTTTTCAAGTTTGCCACAGAAAAGGAAATTGAGTGGGGCAAGTATGTTACTCAGAATCAAATACTCGGTCTTAACGACTATCTCATAGACCGCTACATAAAATACCTTTCCAACTTAAGGCTGACCCAGCTTGGGTACAAGCCCCTGTATCCGGAGGCGGCCGACAATCCCATGAAGTGGATAGATACCTTCAGGACCATAAACGATACAAAGACCGATTTTTTCCAGGCAAAGCCCCAGACTTATGCCAAGAGGAGCGAGTTAAAGTGGTAAGACACAGGCAAAGGGTTTTAGCTGGTTTTCTAAATTTTTTGCGTATTCCCTAAGCTCTACCCCATAGAGGGGATGCCTTAGTCCGGAGTTTATTTCCAACAGAGGAAAAAGGAAAAAGTCCCTTTCTAAAAGGTGTATATGTGGAATCTGCAAAAAGCTGAGCATGAGTATATTGTCTTCGTAAAGAAGTATGTCTAAGTCTATTTCCCTCGGACCCCATCGTTCTCTGGGCCTTCTGCCGCAAATTTTTTCTGTTTCTTTGAGTAATCTCAAAAGTTCTATAGGTTCAAGCTTAGTATCAAATTCAAAGACACCGTTTAGAAATCCCGGCTGGTCAAGCTTGCCCCAGGGTCTGCTTGTGTAAAGGGTTGATACTTTCCTTATGGTGCCGTAACCCTGCAGGAAATTGAGGGCTTTTAGTATGTAGGATAACCTATCCCCTACATTACTGCCAAAGGCTATGTAGCATACGGGCATGTAAAAAGGTTAATACATACCACCGTTAATGTGTAAAACTTCACCGGTTATGTAGTCTGCAAGGTCTGAGCATAGGAATAGCACTGCTCCTGCCACATCTTCCGGTCTTCCAAACCTCCCAAGGGGTATGTTCTTTAAATAGGTTTGTTTGAGCTCTTCGCTTAGTACCGCAGTCATATCCGTTTCTATAAAGCCGGGTGCTACCGCGTTTACGGTGATGTTCCTTCCTGCAAGCTCCTTTGCCAAGCTTTTGGTAAAACCTATGAGGGCGGATTTGGTAGAGGAATAGTTTACCTGCCCTACGTTGCCCGTAAAACCTACCACCGAGGATATGTTGACTACCCTACCCCAACGGTTTTTGAGCATGCCCTTTATTGCCATGGAGGTTACGAGGAAAGTGCCCGTCAGGTTTACCCTGAGCACTTCTTCCCAATCTTCCAAGGACATCCTAAGAAAAAGCCTGTCCTTTGTTAAAGCCGCGTTGTTCACGAGTATGTCCACACCGCCCCACTCCTCTTCTATCTTTGAGTATGCTACCTTTACAGTGGCTGTGTCTCCCATATCCATGGCAACGCCTAGGGCTTCTGTTCCAAAGGCCTCCCCTATTTCTGTGGCTACTTCTTTGGCCCTCAGGGGGTCCCTGCCAGTTATTACCACCTTTGCACCTGCTTTAGCAAGAAGTTCCGCAATGCTTTTTCCTATGCCACGCGTAGAGCCTGTAACTAAAGCCCTTTTGCCCGATAGGTCTAAGCAAAGCATGGTAAGATTTTAACATACATGAGGCTTTTCTTCGGTGGCAGTTTTGACCCAGTGCATGTGGGTCATCTTATCGTGGCGAGGGATGTTTTAGAAGCCGTAGGTTTTGAAAAGGTGGTTTTTATTCCAGCCTTTCAGGCACCCCTTAAAGAACCGCATTTGGCAAACCCGGTGGACAGGCTTAACATGTTAGAACTTGCTATAGAGGGTCATGAATCCTTTGAGACAAGCGCACTTGAGATAGAAAGGGGAGGCGTTTCCTACACGGTGGACACCGCCAGATATCTCTATGGGCTCTTTGGGGAGAGACCCTTCTTTTTGGTGGGCGCAGACAGCTTCCTAAGTCTTCACCTGTGGAAAAGACCTGAAGAACTCACATCTCTTGCTCGCTTTGTGGTAGTCGACAGAGAGGGCATGCATGCAAGGATTACATCTTACGTAAGGGATAGCTTCTCCCAATTAGAGGAGGGAAAAGACTTCTTTCTCATCTCCGTTCGAAGGATAGATTTGTCCTCCACAGAGATAAGGGAAAGGGTCAAGAGGGGTGCGTCCATAAGATGGATGGTGCCAGAGAGGGTGGAAGAGTATATAAAGAGTAGGCGTCTGTACCTTTAGGCAACCTTCTCCACGGGCTTGAACCCTTCTTCCTTTACGCTCCAGCACTCTTTAAAGACCGCATAAGGGCACCTTTTTTTGCAGTATTCTTGGTCAAGCCTCCCAAAAAGTCCAAGAATAGATTGACCCTTTGACTCGAAAACAAGGTCTACCTGCATGTGTCGGTCTATGTTCACCTTTTCAAGGAGCGGATAGAGGGTGCAGCCGATGTTGGCGATGGCAGGTTCAAGCCCCATGGTTCTTATCCTGTCTAGCAATCTCATGAGCACCAAGCTTCCAGAGGCATCCATGTAGTTTACCGCCTCCAAGTCAAGGAGCACAAACTTAAGACTTTTACCGCGCTCTTCCACTTTCTGGAGTATGTACTCATACACATATTCTGCATTGCCGAAGTATATGGACATGTTAGGCCTCACATAGAGTATTTGTGGGCACTCGGGAAGGTTTTCCCTTTCTGCGTTTACGAAAGTGGAGGAGCGTGGGTTTCTGGTCAACACCACTATACGGGGATACATGGTTTTATAAACAAAGCTGCCAAGGGCTATCAGCGTACCAAGGGTTATGGCAACCCATAGGTCCATGAAGAAGACGGTAGCAAAGGTTACACCCGCCACTACCCCGTCCGTTGGGTTTATTCTGTAAAGCTTCATTATCTCTTGGGGTTTTATGAGGTCTAATACCGCAGAGAGCACTATGGCGGAGAGGGTAGCTTTGGGAAGGTAATAAAAGAGTGGTGCAAGAAAGAGAAGGGTCAAGCCTATCACTGAACCAGTTATGACACTTGCCAGAGGAGTCTTGGCGCCCAGCTTGAAGTTTAGGGCAGACCTCGAAAAGGAACCCCCTACAGGAAAACCCTTGAAAACCCCGGCCACTATGTTGGCAAGGCCCTGCCCTATGAGCTCCTGATTTGGGTCCCATCGGTCGCCAACCTTAACTGCCAGCTGTTTTGCTATGGCTACCGCTTCCATAAGCCCAAAGGCGGATATGACAAGGGCACCAACCCAGAGCTGGGAGAAGGTTCTGTAGTCTACAAGAGGCATCTCAGGAGATGGAAGACCGCTTGGCACGCCACCTACCAGCGAGACGCCAAAGTTTTTAAGACCAAGAAGGTAAGATGTCAGCGAGGTTACCACCACTGCAAGCAAGGCGCCGGGAATTAAGGGGCTTATTTTTCTGGAGACCCATATGATGAAATAGGCGGTCAAACCTACAGCGAGGGTGTAAAGGTTGGTTTGGGAGAGCTTTCCAAGAATGTCTACCGCCACCTCGTATATGTGGGTGCTTTGGGTTATTTTGAAGCCCAAAAGGTGCCCTGCCTGACTAAGGGCTATAACAAGGGCACCGGCGCTAGTAAAGCCCACTATTACGCTGGTGGATATGAGTTCTACCACAAAGGCAAGCTTTAAAAGCCCCACCATCAGCCTGATAAAGCCCACCATCAGCGCAAGCACACCTGCAAGGACTATCCATCTCTCGCTACTTGGTTCTGCAAGCCCATAGAGGGCAGAGCTTGTGAGCAGAGCGGTCATAGCTACTGGACCTGTGGCAAGGAAGCGTGAACTTCCGAAAAGGGCTGCTACTATGACGGGTAAGAAGGAGGCATAAAGGCCGTATATGGGAGGCATGCCTGCCAGCAGGGCGTAAGCCATGGATTGTGGTACAAGAACTGCTGCCACTGTGAGCCCAGCCACTAAATCCTTCGTGAACTTATCCCTATCGTAAGCCTTCAGCCAGGGCAAAAAGGGGGCAAGGTCAAGGGTTATGTTTACCTTCATAAGCTTATCCTCCTTGCACCAGCCCTTTCACGCTGTACCTCTTTTAGTGCCTCAAGCAGGTCCATTCCCTGCATGTACAGTGTAAGGGCTTTTTCGAGCTCTGTTTTTGCCTCTACCTTGAATAGCCTATCTTCCAAAATGGTTCTTAGGCTTTTTGTTACCCTCTCCCTGTCTATACCAAGGCCGTACTCAAGTAGGTAGGCAAGCTCTAAAAGGGTGTAGTTGGAGAGGAATACCTTTCCCTTTTTTCTTTCCACCTCTCTAAAATACTTTTCAAGTCTTTCCGCTTTTTCTCCTCGTGTTAAGAAGTCAATAAGCTCTTTAGTGTCTATGGCATCCATTCGGGTGGAACTCCCATCCCGTCTCTTAGCTGGCCGTTTCCAAAAATCACAAACTTCTGTATGGTTAACTCCTCAAGGGCCATGGGACCCCTTGCATGAATCTTGTCGGTGGATATGCCCATCTCCGCACCCAGCCCAAACTCGTTGCCGTCAGTAAAACGGGTAGATGCATTCACATAAACTGCGGCCGAGTCCACCTCCCTTATAAATTTCATTGCTTTTGAATAGTTTTCCGTCACTATGGCATCCGAGTGTCTTGAGCCGTATTTTTCTATGAATTTTATCGCTTCCTCCAGGCTTTCCACAGTCTTTACTGCAAGTATAAGGTCCAGAAATTCCTCGTAATAATCCTCCTCCTTGGCAGGCAACGCCTTAACATGCGAAAGCTCAGGTCTTGACCCGATGACTTTAAGGCTTTCTGGGTCGCACCTTAGTTCCACGCCAGCCCTGCCTAGTATGTCTGCCATCTTGGGCCAGAAGGTATGAAGGAGGTTTTTGTGCACTATGAGGTTTTCCACCGCGTTGCAGACGGAGGGTCTTTGCACCTTTGCGTTATAAACAAT
Source organism: Aquificaceae bacterium (assembly GCA_026414575.1). Lineage (GTDB taxonomy): Bacteria > Aquificota > Aquificia > Aquificales > Aquificaceae > Pampinifervens. The sequence goes on from JAOAIS010000001.1 coordinate 64,138, forward strand.
GTGATAAGCCTTGTTGAGGTCCGCTTCTTCGTCCACATATATGTTACAAACGCCCTTGTAATGTTTTATGACAGGTACTCGTGAGTTTTCAGCCACAGCCCTTATAAGGCTCTCTCCACCCCTTGGTATTGCCACATCCACCTTGCCTTCCATCCTAAGAATTTCCCAAACTATCTCCCTCTCTGGCCTATCTATAAACTGCACAGCCTCTTCCGGGAAGCCTGTTTCCCTGCAAGCCTGATGAAGGATTTCCACAAGAGCTCTGTTGGAGTTTATGGCTTCTTTACCGCCTCTGAGGATGACAGCGTTTGAAGACTTCATGCAAAGGGAAGCCGCCTCTACGGTTACATTGGGCCTTGCCTCGTAGATTATGAATATGACGCCCAGGGGAACCCTCATCCTACCCACTTGAAGTCCGTTAGGAAGAGTCCACATGCGCGTAATTTCACCTACAGGGTCTGGTAGGCTTGCCACATCCTTAAGGACCTTGGCCATTCCATCAATACGCTTGTCGTTTAGTAGAATCCTGTCTACCAACGCGGAGGAAAGCCCCTGAGCCTTTGCATATTCCACATCCTTGGCGTTTTCTTCCTTTAGGAAATCCTTTCTTTCTTGCAAGAGCTCGGAGGCCCTGAGGAGTGTTTTGTTCTTTATTTCCGTGTTAAGGACTGTAAGTCTTCTAAGGGTTGATCTTGCATGTTCTACTTTTTCTTCCGCATAGTTCTTCAGCTCTACCATGCCTTTAAATTATAACAGGCCAGTCAGTCAAGGGTATTTACATAAACCACCAGAAGTTTTTATGTCTTGGTTTTCCATGGTCTCTCCAGAGGGTTAAACTCCGCTAAAGCGGTATTTTTGTGTTTCTCCTTTTTGCCCTCTCTTAACATTAAAACCTTCTCAATCCCAAAAGCAAAAAAGCTACAGCATACACACCTCAAAGAGCCATTTCCCAAAAAGTGGCAAACATAGAGTATATCAGCAATAAAGATTTAGCTTTTTCCTCAGACTTAATCGGAAATTGAGCCACAC
>JAOAIS010000006.1 GCA_026414575.1 Aquificaceae bacterium
GCATAATCCTCGTGGCATCATGCGAGATAAGCAGGCTCTACGGGGCGTAATGGGTAAAGTCAGCTAAACAGAAAGCGCAATCCATTTTTATTCAAGAGGACTCTTCAAGTATAATTCCAAAGCCAGAGATTTTTAGGTTGCAGACTTTCATCTCAAGTCTGCCCTACCTTCCGCATGTCCCCTTTTTACCCCCTTTGAGCTTTGGTAATGAGTGTTATATGTTATTGATAAATGATAAAAGTCAACACATGGCTGTAAAATAACTATACTATATAGCCTTATTGGATAGCTAAAAGGAGGGATTATGAAAAAGGCGGTTCTCACAAGGTTTTTGACTGCTGTAGTGGTGGCGTTTTTAGTGGTGCTTACAGCCACTTTATACACCTTCAGGTCCCAGGCTCTGGAAGAATCCAAATGGAGGTCTCACATAATTTCCGAGATCGTCAGAGATACCCTCACCTCCTATATGGTTATGGGGACCATGGATAGGAGGGATGAATTTTTGAGTAGGATTAGGGAGATTAAGGGCGTGGAGGATATAAGGGTAATAAGGGGCAAAAGCGTAGTAGAGCAGTTTGGTAGTGGTATGAAGCTTGAAGCGCCGAGGGACGAGCTAGAACGCAGGGTCCTCTTAACGGGAAAGGAAGAAGAGTATCTTAGTGAGTCTTTAAAGGCGGTTAAATATAAAATAGTAATACCCTACAAGGCAGTTCCACTGAAGGGCATAGACTGCCTTCAATGCCATAGGGCTGAGCCAGGGGAGACTTTGGGCGCCATTACCCTAACTATGGACCTTTCCCATGTGAGAGCTGAATCCGCCAAGGTTTTTTCCTTGTTGACCATCATATTCTTGCTTACTATCGGAGGTGTTTCTATATTTTTGAGTCTGTTTGTAAGAAAACTAAGTGATTTTATAAAAGAGCTTACCTGTGCTATGAAATCTGCCAGCGAGGGCACATTCCAATGTGAAATAAAAGCAGACCCTGGCTATGAGGGAAGCCTTCTTAAAGAGACGTTGAAACAATCTTTTTCCAGTCTCCATAACACTCTTACTTCCATAGAGGACAAGGTTAGAGCCATGATAGGTTATGGCGTTCTAAAAACGGGCAACGTGCTCTCTGATACCTCCAAGATAGTGGATGAACTGCTCAACATTTACAAATTCAAAAGGGTTATAGAAAAAGACAGGAGGAAAAAGGACGTCTATGAGAGGATAAGGGATGTCCTCGAGAACTATATGAGTCTCGATATGTACTCCCTTTATGAGGTGGAACAGGGTAAAAACAGAATGAAACCTGTTTTTGTAAAAGGTCTTCAGAGTTGGTGTAACGAAGTTATACTGGAAAACGCAGAAGAATGCAGAGCAAAGAGGACGGGTATGGATGTAGATTCGAGGGAATTTCCTTGTGTTTGCCCTAACTTTATAGATGACGAAGCCTGTAGTAATGGGTCAATTCACTATTATTGCATACCCGTCTATGTGGGTGGTTCCGTGGGCAATGTTATGCAGGTTGTTTACGAGCCAGAGATGGAGCCCTTCATCAAAATGATAATTCCCTACATAAAGGGCTACTTGAACGAGGCATCTCCCGTGCTTGAAGCAAGAACCTACATGGACATGCTTAGGGAACAATCCCTGAGGGACCAACTTACAGGCTTGTATAACAGGAGGTTCCTCGAAGAAACCATAGATAAGATTTCCGCTCAGATTAAAAGGAGGGGGACAGCGCTGGGCATTCTCATGGTGGATGTGGATTATTTTAAGCAAGTAAACGACACCTACGGTCATGACATGGGAGATAAGGTTTTGAGAGAGGTGGCCCATATTCTTCTAAAATCGGTGCGTGAAGCGGACATGGTCATAAGGTACGGCGGTGAAGAATTTATGGTGCTTCTGATGGATGTGCAAAATGGCAAGTCTGAGGAGATTGGTGAGAAGATTAGAGGTGCTGTTGAAAGCCACACCATAGAAGCGCCTGGCGTAGTGCTCAAAAAGACGGTGAGTGTGGGTGTGGCTGAGTTTCCGATAGATAGCGACAAAATATGGCAATGTATAAAGTTTGCAGATGTTGCCCTTTATAAGGCCAAGGAGATGGGAAGGAATAGGGTAGTCAGATTCAAACCAGAGTTTTGGATGGAAGAGAGTTATTAGAATATTTCCTAATGAGGGAAAGGGACCTTTTGAGGCTTGACTTTTTCCAAGTTTTAGAAAAGATAAAAACCTATGCCCATTCCAAGGCAACCGAAAGGTTCATAGACCACATAAGACCAATCACCGATAGACAGACTTTGGAGGACGCCTACAGACTGCTAAGGGATTTTAGTGAAGTTTGCCATGGGCTAAGTATTTACAACTTCGAGGATGCGGAAGAGATAATAAAGAAAACTTCAATAAGAGACTATGTTATATCGGTAGAGGACGCACTCACCCTCTTGCAGATAATGAGGCTGATTAGGGAAGTCAGAAGAGTGATAGGCGAGAAGGTTCAGGAGCGCAAGAGCCTTGCCCAGCTTACGAGGGGCCTTCATCTTTTTAGTTCCCTTGAGAACGCCATAGATTCCGTCGTAGACCCAAGGGGCTTTGTTAGGGACTCAGCCAGCGAGGAACTTAGGGATATTAGACAGAAGGTAAGGGAGACGGAAAGGGAGGTGTTAAAAAGGCTTGAGACTGTCTTTTCAAGACCAGATGCGGACAGGGTATTTTCTGACAGGTTCGTAGCTTACAAAAACGGCAGGTATGTGCTTCCCGTTAAAACTTCGGAAGTGAAAAAGATAATAGGTGTCGTGCATGGCACTTCTTCTTCTGGTTTTACCACCTATGTAGAACCTCAGAGTGTTATAGAGCTTAACAACAGACTTGCCACACTTAAGGATGAGGAGGAAGAGGAGGTAAGAAGAATCCTCAGGAAACTATCCTCTTTGGTTGGCGAGCAGAGCCAGAGACTTCTTGAAGCTTTCTGGACTCTTGTAAAAGTGGACTTTCTTGTTGCCCTTGTGAGGTTCTCACGGGATTGCAACTGCACGCTTCCCGAAATAGGAGAGTATGTGGAACTCATAGGTGTCAAGCATCCCCTTTTGCTGTTCTTAAAGGAAGAGACGGTGCCAGTGGACATAGTTATGAAGGAAAGCAGGGGGCTTTTGCTCACTGGTCCAAACACGGGGGGCAAGACGGTGGCCCTCAAGACCCTTGGTTTGTGTAGCCTTCTTGCCCAGTCGGGCATTCCTATACCCGCGGAAAGGGCCACCATACCAATCTTTGAAAGGGTTTTTGTTGACATAGGGGATGAGCAAAGCATAGAACAAAGCCTTTCTACCTTCTCTTCCCACATGACTAATGTGGCTGAATTTCTTCAGCTTGTGGATGATAAGACCCTTGTGCTGCTTGACGAGCTTGGGGCTGGTACTGACCCAGTAGAGGGTTCAGCCCTTGGCATAGCCCTGCTTGAATACCTTAAGGAGAGGAAGGCTTTTGTCTTTGCCACCACCCACCACACGCCCATAAAGGTATACGCCCTGAGCTCTGATTACTACAAGCCCGCGAGCACTCTCTTTGACAGAGAGAGTTTAAAGCCTTTGTATAGAATACTCTACAATTCGGTTGGCGAAAGCATGGCTCTCCTTGTGGCACAGAGATGCGGAGTACCGCAAGAGGTTTTGTCAAGGGCCAGGGAAGCCCTCCCACCCGGCTTTGAGGAATACTTCTCCGCAAGGGAAGCTCTCGAAGGATACATAAAGGAGTATAAGGAAAAGTTGAAGGAGCTCGAAGAGGAAAGGAGAAGACTCGAAAGCACGATACTGGAGCAAGAGAGAAGAAAGGAGGAGCTCGAAAGAATGAAAAAGGAGGAGATTAGAAGGGTTGTGGAAGAAATAAGAGACAGATTTGAGGAGTTTCTCCTTGAGGTAGAAAAACAAACAAGAAGCTTAAAGGAAAGGCAAAGGATAAGGGAAATCTTCAGAGAGAGGGTAGAAAGCTTATACAGGTTTGAGGAGGAAGGCTTACTGCAGGTAGGTGACTGGGTTGAGTTTTTGGGTTCAAGGGGTAAAGTGCTTGAGATAAAGGAAGGAAGAGCAAATGTGCTTTTTGGTAGCGTCAAGGCATGGGTCAAGGCTTCAGAGTTGAAAAAGATTGAACCACCAGAAGAGCGCCCTCCAGAAAGGGTCTTTGAGTTCAGGAAGACCACTTCTTCGGAGATTAACCTGACAGGTTTTACGGTGGACGAAGCCCTAACCAAGCTGGAGCTTTACCTTCAGGAGGCTAATAGTATGGGCTTTAAGGCGGTAAAGGTTATCCATGGATACGGAACGCTAAAGAAAGCCGTTCAGGATTTCCTTTCCTCTTCGCCCCTTGTGGTTTTCCACAGGGAAGGATATCCAAGAGAAGGAGGTGCGGGGACCTCCCTCGTTTACTTAAAGAGAGATTAACAGGGAGATCCGGGTGTGCCAGAACAATCTGAACATAGGCTTATGGGATGGACCTTTAGAAGGAGCTCTAATCCCTTTTCTTCAAACCATGGTGTCATGTCTCCATGTTTTACCTTCCATAGGAAATACTTTTCAAAGGCGGATTTTATGTAATGCATGAGCATGCCCTTTTTGTAGAGCACATTCGACCTTGGAGGCAAGACTGGGTCTGCAAAGAAGGCCATGGCATCACCGCCCATATCGGCTATGCATATGGCGGATAGGGATGGTACATACCTGTCTGGGTTGTTTCTTGCGTCGTTTACTATGTTATGGGCAACTGCAAGGGCCATCTGTTCTATCATCATACCTGTTTTTGGCGCTCCCGTCGGTATGGGCGTTTGCTCTACCGGTGGAATGGCGGTAACCACGCCCACACCAAAGATATTTTTGTAGGTTGGGTTCTGGAAACACTTGTTTACGACCACCATCTTGTTGGTGGGGTTTGCCACCTTTTCACCGGCGGATTGCACCACTTCTGGTCCCATAAACCTGGGCATTAGCATGGATAACTTGGCATGCGCTTCGTAGGTATGGCCTTCCATGTCTTCGTAAATAACCTTGCCGGGCTCAACCTTCGTGATTTTTACATTGGTTACCCATCTTATGCTTCTTTCCGCCATGAGGTCTTCCATGAGCCTCCTTGATGGACCAACACCGCCAAGTCCCATGTGTCCCACATAGGGTTCTGAGGTTATGTAAGCTATGGGCACTTTGTGTCTTATGCCCCTCTTTTTAAGCTCATGGTGGAGCATGAAGGCAAATTCATAGGCTGGACCGAAACAGCTAACGCCCGGTATGGCACCAACCACCACAGGTCCGGGGTTTTTGTAAAACTCTTCCAGTTTTTTGTTTAACTCGATGGCATGTTCTGCGGTGCATATGGAAGCAGAGTATTTTTCTTGACCTTCTGCGCCAAAAACCAGCTTGGGGCCTGTGGCTATAACAAGGTAGTCGTATTCCAGAGTTTTACCACCCTTGGTCTTTATCCTGTTACCTTCTGGGTCTATGCTCTCTCCGTCTTCGTTCACAAAGTCAATACCGTGCCTAGGTAGTAGGCCTGTAAGGGGCAGGCTTATGTCTTCAAACCTTCTCCAACCAAGGGCAAGGTGGGGGTAGGAGGGTGTAAAGCCAAAGTAGGGTCTTCCTGAAACTATGGTAACCCTGAAGTCTTTGCTTAGTTTTTTCAAATTGTATGCGGTGGCTAAGCCCCCTATACCACCACCCAAGATGACCACATGTTTTTTCATATCGGACCTCCTTTCTGACTTAGTATAACTTATAATTATATAAGTTTCAGCTTATAGTAGCTGGGCGGTGTTTTCATGATAGTAGAATGGATTGGCATACATATTCAGTTATATAATTAAAATGTTATGAACTTTGTCAGGAGGTAATAAAGTCATGGAGACTTCAAGAAGAAACCTCATGAGCCTTGCGGTTGGCGGTCTTGGCGCTGTTGGGGTTTTGGGAGTGCTTTATCCTATCGTCAAAACTCTTGCTCCCAGCGCTTCTTCTTTGGCAGGTGCTTTGGTAGAAGTGGATACCAACTCTATCCCGGAGGGGCAGATTAGGGTGGTATCTTGGAAGGGGAAGCCTGTGTTTGTAATAAAGCTTCCTCAGAATTTTCAGTGGTCTGGCAAAGTAAAGGAGGATAAAAATTCTAAGTTACTCCAAGGACAGAACACTTTTGCCCTTATAGCGGTATGCACCCATCTTGGTTGTGTTCCTCTGTGGAAACCCCAGGGCGAGGCGGAGTTTAACTACCCGGTTTTTCACTGCCCCTGTCATGGTGGTTTCTACTCACCCTGGGGTGATAATGTTGCAGGTCCTCCCCCAAGACCCTTATACATTCCTCCACAAACTATCAAGGATGGAAAGCTGGTCATAGGCGAGTCAGGCTTTATAAAGGAACTAACTTAAGGAGGTGGTGGCAATGCTTGGAAGGATAGGAAAATGGATTGACGAGAGAGCCCACCTGTCCGAATTGTGGCAGTCCCAGATGGTAGATTACAGGGTTCCAAAAAATCTTACCTTTCCCTATGCCTTTGGCATCATGGCCATGGTGGCCTTCGCTATTCAGGTAATATCTGGCATATTTTTGACCATGTACTATCAACCAGATGTTTACAAGGCCTTTGATAGCGCCAACTATACCATAATGAAGGAAGTACCCTTCATGTGGCTTATAAGGAATGTGCACGCTGCTGGTGCCAACTTCTTTTTGGCAGTCGTGTATCTTCACATATTCACCGGCATATACTATAACGCCTACAAAAAGCCAAGAGAGCTGACTTGGATAGTGGGATGGCTCATATATTTTGTTTTGCTTACTACCGCCCTGACGGGATACCTTCTGCCCTGGGGCCAGCTTTCCTATTGGGGTATGGTGGTGACCGCAGAAATTCCGACCTCTATAGACTCTGCTCCCATAATAGGTAAGCTAAAAATAGGTGAAACAATCTCCATATGGATGAAGGGTGGTTATGAGATTGGGCAGATAACCCTTGGAAGGTTCTTCGGTCTTCATATATGGCTTTTGCCCCTTATACTCCTTTTGCTTGTGGCTTTGCACCTCTACCTTGTGCGTGCCGCTGGCATATCAAACCCGGAGGGGAGGGAAATCGACAAGAAAAAGGAGGGCGTTCCTTTCCACCCATACATGACCCTCAAGGAAGGGGCATACTTAATGGGTTATCTTGCGGTGTTTTTCTTCTTCGTGTTTTTCTACATGCATCACTTCCTACCACCAGACAACTATGACCCAGCTGATCCCTTCAAGACGCCGGCTCATATAGCCCCCGAGTGGTATTTGCTTGCTTACTATACCATATTCAGGTCTATACCTGACAAGTTTCTTGGTTTTGTCGCCTTCAACCTTTCACTACTTTTACTACTTTTGCTACCTTTCCTTGACTTTTCTCCCCTCAGGAGCGCCAGAAACAGGCCTCTTTTCTTCATAATGTTTGTTGTTTTGGTAATCTCTTCCATTGCCCTCACCATACTTGGCACCATGCCTCCCACACCGACCAACGCCATGCTTGGTCTTGTGTTCACTGCGGGACTTTTTGCTTTCTTCATTTCTCTGCCATTAATATCCATCATAGAGTGGGGTTGGTTCAAAGCCAGAGGAGGTGAAAAGCCATGATTAAGACTATTTTCTTTACCGCCATAACAATCGGCTTTTTCTACATAATATGGATAAACAACATATTTGCACACCGCGAGCGATACGAAATGCCTAACCAATATGCCAAGATAGCGGAAGATGTAAAAAGCTATGCCAAGGAGGGTAAACAGCTTTTTGAACAGAACTGCCAGGCTTGCCATTCCGTAAGGTACGACGGAGTTTACATAAGCTCCGTGCAGGCAAATCCCAAGCTCAAGACCCTTCAAGAGAAGTACGGTGTCAAGCTTCCAAGGGATGTTTATGAGGCGGTGTTTCACGAAGACCTTATGGCTTTAAAGGAGTCTTTCGGGAAAGTTCCTCCAGACCTCTCCACCATCTATCTGGTCAAGGGCAAGGAATACCTTTTTAACTTTACCCTTGAGCCTCAGAAGGTTTTGCCTGGCACCTCTATGCCTGCGGTCATGGCAGGAAGGCCGGAGGAAACTGCAAAAATCATCGCTTACCTCAAGTCTGTAGCAGAGCCAAGCCCTGAAGAAAAGAACAAAAGGTTTCTTATGGGTGTAGGCACTATAGCTTACCTGATAGTTATGGGCGTTCTTCTGTGGCTCTTGAGGACCAGAATTCTCAAGAGTATGGGGCTCCACTGATACATAAGCTTTTAATAGGGCACTCCCCACAAAGGGGGGTGCTTCTACAATACCTTTTGGCATGTTCGTCAATAAGGGCATGAAACTCCTTGTATAGGTCTATATCTCTGGGCAGATTTTCTTCGAAGAATCTTTTTAGGTCATCGTATCCACCCGATACCCCTAATAGCCTGTGGACAAACCTCTGGGTGTACTTGTCTATAACAAAGCTGAGTCTATTGCCTGCGTATAGCAGGATTGCATCTGCGGTTTCTTTGCCAACACCTTGAACCTTCATCAGCTCACCCCTTCCTACGCTATTTAGCCTTTCCAGCGGATTGAAAAAGTGCGCCACACTTTTGAGTCTTACTGCCTTAAGGTTATAAAAGCCTGCTGGCTTGATGAGTGTTCTCAAGTAGTCAATTTCAGCCTCTCTTATAAACCTAAGGGATATCTCTCCATTCTTTTTCAGGTTTTCGAGTGCCCTTTCCACATTCTTCCAGCTTGTGTTTTGAGTCAGCACGGCTCCTATTATTATTTCCTCCCTTGGATCTGTCCCCTTCAATGTGTGATATTCTTCATCTACAGGCCACCAACCCTGAGGTCCGTATAGGTCAAGCAATGTTTTGTAGAGCTTTTCTAACTTCATGGTATACCTCTTCGCCCCTTGCGTACCTCTTACCGAGTTCTTTTGCATACTCCAGCCCCAGAAAACCCTCCCTTACAAGAAGCTGTAGGAATTGGCTAAGGTTATGTCTTTTCTTTGCACCCAAAGACCCTCTCTCAAAGTCCAGAAGGTAAACCTTGAGCCCTTCTCCCACGAGCGTGTTTTTTTCAAGATGCTGTAGCTCGTCCTTGTTTATTCCAAGGCTGTCCAGCAACCCAATCAGGTCAAGCACCTTAAGGTAAACAAGGATGCGTTCCCCCTTATTAAGACGAGCTTTTTCTATGGGAACACCTTGTATGAATTCGTAGGCTACAAAGTCTTCGCCCTTTTCTACAAGCTGGGGAAAGCCGTCTATGCCCTTCAGAACCTTTAGTATTTCTCCTTCCTTTCTTATGGCATATTCCTTTTCTTTGCCCTTTGCCACTTTTATTGCCACCTCTTTGCCATTAAGGTAAGACTTAAAAACTATACCTCGCCATCCTTTGTTGAAGGGCTCTATCTTTCTTAGAAGGTTCTTAAACTCTTCAAACCTCACCGACCATCCTGTATCCCCATTCCTCCAGGGCGGATTTCATAATATGGAATGGGACTTCCCTTTCCATGCGGACATAAACCTTACCCTCTTCCAAGCTAACTTCCACATGGGATACGCCCTCAAGGGCGAAGAGGACCCTTTTCACAGTATTCACGCAGTGCTTGCAGGTCATACCTTCAACTTTAAAAACCTTCTCTGCCATAGGTTTTTAATATAAACTCCGCATCCTCTTTTGTGTTTACATTGAGAAAGGAAAGAAGTTCTGGGTCGCTTTCTGAGGCATCTTTCTCGTCAAGTTCTTTGTGGACAGCTTTTTCCACAAAGTCTATCAGCCTCTCGCCTCCGGATGTTATGTAGGCTTCAACATATGGTAGAAGTTCCTTATAATAGACTGCCAGCAGGGGTTGTAGTTTTCCTCCAATTCTGAAGAGGGTAAGGGGCGGTTCCGCCTTTTGTATGAGCGTCTCCAGCAAGTTTTTTCTTATCAAGGGCATGTCCCCGGCTACTATTAGGCCTTTGGTGTTTTTGAGGTTTCTAAGGGCAGTATGAATGCCCGAAAGGGCACACTGCTTTTCTAAGAAATCTTCTATCAGCTCCACACCCTCTAAAAAGCTGAACTTTTTAACATCCTTCGTCACGAGACATATTCTGTGGCATAGACCTCTGAGGGCATCTACCGTGCACTCTATAAGCCTCTTGTGGCCAATAGTATAAAGGAGTTTATCCTCGCCAAAACGCCTACTCCGACCACCCGCAAGGATAAAGCCCTCCATTACTCTCTTATGACAAGTCTTGCACCGTTGGGAAGTCTTTCAACCTTCTCTAAGGCACTCTTACCCTCCTCCCTTGGCACATAAACATAGGTGCCTGCCGGTATTATGTCTCTTTTTATGTGGGGGTTTAGGTCTTTAAAGGTGCTTTCTCTTACGCCAGCCCTTAGTAGGAATTCCTCAGTGGATGTTTCTTTTTCTAAAATCTTGTGGGCTATGGAGATGCCATCCACCCTTACGGAGAGCCCATACTGGTCAGGACCCCTTGCTAACAGTAAGACCGCAAAGAAAGCAGGCACATAGTTTCTGGTCTCCTCGGGCAAGAAACTTTGGGTTTTCCAAAAGTCCAAGCCACCCGTCTTTCTTGTCACACAGTTTTCACCACAGTTGTAGCTTGCAAGGGCAAGCTCCCAGTTTCCAAACATGTTATAAAGGTCTTTTAGATACCTCATGGCTGCATCGGTGGCTTTTATTACATCAAACCGCTCGTCCACATAGTGGTCTACCCTAAGTCCGTACCTTCTTGCGGTGGAAGGTATAAACTGCCACAAGCCCGCAGCACCAGACCTTGATACTGCAAAGTTATTGAAAGCGCTCTCAATTACAGGAAGCAGGGCTAATTCCTCCGGAAGCCCATGTTTTTTTACTATGGGTTTTATTAGGGGCATGTAATAGTTTGCCCTCTGAAGGGCAAGTTCAAAAGAGCGCTTGTTGGATAGGTAATAATCCACGAACCTCCTTATTTCTTCTCTGTCGGGTATGGGTATGCCCAAGGCGTGGGCTTCCCTCTGAATGAATTTTTCCTCCTCTTCCGAGAAATATTTGTTACCCTTCTGAACTACGCTAATGTCATTTTCTTTCCTTGTGATTACCGCCTGCCTAACAACGGGCGTACAAGAGCTTAAGAAGCTTAGAAGAATAATGGCCATAAGGAGATATCCTTTCATAAATCTCCCTCTGGGTTTATTATACATTCTTATCGCCCCCTATGTTATAAATTTAATATACATGGAAATACTTGCCTCTTATAATCTGCAGGAGCTAAGGGTAAAGTTCCAAGAGTTGGGTTTTGAACCCTACAGGGCTAATCAGGTTCTTGGTTGGGTTTACAGAAAGTTCAAGGACAACTTTCAGGAAATGACGGACATCCCCAAAGAGCAACGAACTCTTCTGTCACAAGCCTTTAGGGTTCACACTTTAAAGCCTGTCGAGAGGATTGAGACCAAGGATTCTGTCAAATATATATTCAGGACGGAAGATGGTAGTATTATAGAAACTGTTCTTATCTTTGAGAGGGACCATTTGACTCTCTGTTTGTCTTCACAGGTTGGTTGCGCGGTGGGTTGTAAGTTCTGCGCCACCGCAAAGGACGGGCTTTTTAGGAATCTTACAACTGCAGAGATAGTGGACCAATACCTTTGGGTTCAGAAGGATGCGCCCAGCAGAATAAGGAATGTGGTTTTTATGGGTATGGGTGAACCATTGGCAAACTACGAGGCAGTAAGGAAGGCAGTGGAAATCATGGTGAACCCATGGGGCATAGGGCTTTCCAAAAGAAGGGTAAGCATATCCACAAGCGGTCTTATATCTCAACTCAAAAGGATGGCTCAAGACCCACTTCTTAGAGAATTGAACCTTGCTGTTTCTGTTAACGCACCTTACCAATATTTGAGGGAGCTTCTAATGCCCATAAGTAAGACCAACAACCTTAAAGAACTTATGCAAACCCTTGCGGATCATCCTTACCCACCAGACAGGAGGATAATGCTTGAGTATGTGCTTATAAAAGATATAAACGATTCTGAGGCTCACGCAAGAGCCTTTGCCCAGCTAATAGTCCCATACAGGAATAAGTTTAAGGTCAACTTAATCCCCTACAATCCTGACCCATCCATTGCCTTTGAAAGACCCTCCATGGAGAGGGTATATGCTTTTCAGGAGGTCTTGAGAAGCCATCACATATCAACCTTTATAAGGTTGAGTAAGGGTGTTGATGTTTTTGGTGCCTGCGGACAGCTAAGAAGTAAAAGGCTCGAGCTTGTGGTAAAATAAAAGGGTGCAGGCAATCCCCAGGTGGCTAAGAGAGCTAATAATAGTAGTGATAGTAGTGCTTTTCATAAGAGCCTTTCTTGTTCAGGCTTACAACATACCTTCTGGCTCCATGAAGCCTACCCTCCTTGTAGGTGATTTTATACTGGTTAACAAGCTAGTCTATAAGCTGTCCGAGCCCCAGAGGGGAGACATAGTGGTTTTTAAGTGGCCTTTAAACCCTCAGATTGACTTTATAAAGAGGATAGTCGGTATGCCTGGGGATACCCTTGAAATAAGGGGTGAGAGGGTTTATATAAACGGCCAAGAGTTGCCACTGAAGTTTTTGGGCGTTGTGCGGGAAGATGGTATGGCCAAACTAATTTACGAAGAGACATTGCCCAATGGTGTAAAACACAAAATTGCCCTTTACGATAGCCCTTTTATCCCCAGAAGGGATGTTTACTATGCCAAAATACCAGAGGGTCATTACTTGGTACTGGGGGATAACAGAGATAACAGCGAAGACAGCAGATACTGGGGCCTTCTGCCAAGAGAAAACATTGTGGGGAAGGCTTTTGTGGTTTATTTCTCTGGTGATATTCCGCCCCTGGACTCTACTGACGTGAATGTTTTTACGGGTTTTAAACAGCTTTTTCTTGCCCTTCTTAACCCGCGTTTTGATAGGATAGGCAAGCCCATCATATGGTAAAGGGTGCGCCGGATAGATAAAAGTGTCTTATAGCTTCCTTGATAAACCTGGCGTTCAAGTTCTTGGAATACATAATGCCTATGATTAGAGATGGTAAAGCCTCTATATCTACGGAGACTTGTATGATTTTACTGTCCTCTATGTATGCAAACTGATAAAGATCTTCCAAAAAGCTATTCAGCTCCGAGCTCTCTAAGTTTGTCTCCAAAAACTTTAAAAGATTTTCACAGGTTTCCAGTATCAAGTCTTTGTCAAAGCTTTGCATGTCCCTGTAGACGACCGCTAGTCCTTCAAGCCTTGCCAATAGCCATTTGGTCTCAGCTTCGGAATTCAAGGGATTGCCGAGCATGGGATATAAGGAAAGGACCGTATCGTGTTCTATCCTTTTAAGAAAAACTTTTAACGCTTCTTGGGATGGGGCTATTAGGTTTGTGTAAAGGAGCATGTCTTCCACATGGGCGTTTTTGAGAGGGTTAAATTCTTCTGGAGTGACTAATGAGCTTAGTAGCCTGCCGGTGAATAGACGTCCCGTATCTTCTTCGAGAACCGCAAAACTTCCCGCTTCTGGCAAGAAAGGCGTTGGTATGAACCTGAGAACATGACCAGAAGCCAGCTTCAATCTGCTTCTCGGAAAGGTTTCTATTGTTCTAATCCTTGCCTGAGGTATGCCCAAAGCTTTTAATCTCTGAGCTATGTTAATGGAGGTTATCACAAAAGCTTTCTTGTTTCCTTGCAGGAAGCCGAGGATCCCTGAAGACTCATCTATGCCAGAGCCCATGAGTATGATGCCCTTGACTACATCTACAGGACCTAAGACCTGCTCAAGTTTTGTCCTTATGAGTACATACTCTTGCTCCGTGCCCATGTTTATAAGAATGGGAACTTTTATGTTGTCTTTGCCATATATGCGTAGGTAGGCATTTTTATGAAACAGTCCTTTTTTATCCTGAACCCCTACCCAGTAAAAACCATCTCCAAGTTCCAATGGCTGATCCAAGTCGGGAACGCTTGCAGCAGTCGGGGATTCCATGGTTGCGATGAGCGCTTCCTCTTGCATGACTTGGGGCATTACAGTTTCTGGTTTGTAATCGCTGACAAGTTGCCCAAAGAATTCCCAGTTGTTGGCAAAAACAAGGGTTGGTTCCAGATCTTCTTCCCTGTATGGCTCGAGCCAAATCTTTAGGTTCTCAGGCATGAGCTTTACAAGCTCTTCTACATTACAGTTGCTACCCTTTAGGACACCATTTTCTATATAAATGGCGCAGGAGTAATTGGGACCTTCCATAACCATGGAGGATGTAATACCATGACGCAATAGCTTCAGCAGTGTGCTGGCTGGCCCTATTGTTTCTAAGTGAGCTGGTTCTTGAGGGCTCTTACTTAGGTTTACTACTTTAGTCAAAAGTTCTATTGGGTTAAAGGGTAGGACCACATAATTAACTTCTCTAAGACCATATTTTCTTATAATTTCCGCGTCCTCGTGGCTTTCCAAAAAGAATATTGGTGAGGGGTAATATCCCATTTCCAAGATCTTAAGCCAGAAAGCTAAGTCTTCTAAAGACAACAATACTGCCTCTGGCGAGGCCATTTTCAAAAGCTCAAGAGCCTTCTCCTCGTCCAGAGCTATGAGGAGCTTATGTCCAGTGATGTTAAAAATGTCCGCAAGCAGGGAAGAGTATTGTCTCTTCTTGTCTAATAGTAGGCAAAGTACTCCCATCAGTAAAGCTCTCCTTTTTCACATGCTACCTTTATAAGTCCCAGTTGTTCCTTGAGTATGTTAGCAGACTGAACCAACATGAAAAAGGCGTGTTCCACATTTACAAGGGCTGATTGGAAGGATGGGTTATCCTCAAGGACTCTAAGCTCCCTAAACCTTCTATAGTACTCATCTATGTCGGTGCCAAAGTTCAGGAGGAGTTTTATTACAGCCTCCGATAGTTCTAAGGCGTTGCCCCTCGTATCCATATTCTGCCTACCTCCTCTCCTTCCGCTCTTGGCATATT
Source organism: Aquificaceae bacterium (assembly GCA_026414575.1). Classification (GTDB taxonomy): domain Bacteria; phylum Aquificota; class Aquificia; order Aquificales; family Aquificaceae; genus Pampinifervens. The sequence goes on from JAOAIS010000006.1 coordinate 14,933, forward strand.
ATACCTGCTAAAGAGTATGGATTCAACCATTTTCAATTCATGGTCTTCAATTTTCTCCATTAGGAGACTAATCTCTTCTCCTTGGGATTTAACGCCTATCTCTAAATCTCCCTCCTGATGTTCCTGATAAACATCGCCCCCGCCCGCCATAAAACCAACGCCAACAGAAAGGGTAGCAAAGTTAAACTCTCTAAGCACCATTTTAGGCTTTTGCAAGCCCTTTTGAATTTTTAGGTAAACACATAGGGCAAGACCAATCCTGATTAAGCTTTCTGGTGTAAAGGGATAGACCCCAAGTTTACCGCTTAGACGCTTTTCTTTAAATAGCTTCCCCGATGGCATTGTCTATTGCCTCTTGTATGTTTTCCATATCCTCTGCGTGTTTTTTGGCAAGCACAAAAAACTCCTCATTACCCTTTGCCCCTTTTGGTTTAGCCTTTATCACACCACATATTTTAAAGCCCTCTGACTTTATAAGGTCAACCACCTTGAGCACTGCCAACTTTTTAGCTTCCGCCTCCTTTACTATGCCCTTCCTCAATCTTTCTGGCCCCACTTCAAATTGGGGTTTTACGAGCAAAAGCAGTGTACCATCCTCCTTTAGGAATTCTAACACATGGGGCACTATCTTTCTCGCAGATACGAAGGAGACATCCACCGTTATCAGATCTACCAGCTCTGGTATGTGTTCTTTTGTGAGCTCTCTTGCGTCTGTTTCTTCATAGAGTATTACTCTTGGGTCGTGCCTGAGTTTTGGATCCATCTGCCCCCTTCCCACATCCACCGCATAGACCCTCTTTACCCCGTGCATTAGCAGACACTGGGTGAACCCACCCGTAGAGGAGCCCACGTCAAGGGCTACCATCCCTTCCACCTTTAGCTTGAGTCTTTTTAAGGCATTTTCAAGCTTGTCACCGCCTCTGGACACATACTTGGGAAGTTCCTTAACCTCTACCCTCTGACCTTCCCTAATTTTCATTCCTGGCTTATTTGTCGGCTTTCCGTCCACCTGCACAAGGCCTGCCATTATGATTGCCTGCGCCTTTTCTCTTGTCGGTGCGTATCCCTTTTCCACCAGATATAGGTCTAACCTCAAAGTTTGAAAAGATGTTTTATGAGATAAAGAACAAGGATTAGTATTAAAGGTGAGAAATCAAAGCCACCCGCTGGTGGAACCACCCTTCTTATGGGTTCGAGGAGGGGCGAGACAAATCCATCAAGTATCTCATAGAATCTGCTCTCCCTTATCTTTGGTATCCAAGAACCCAAGGCGTGCAAAAACACCAAAAAAATGAGCAGGTTAATTATAAGGGACAGGATTCCCTTAATCATTCTACCAATTCAAGGATGGCAAGCTCGCATCCATCGCCCTTTCTCCTTTCTGGCAGTTTTATTATTCTCGTGTATCCACCCTGCCTACCTTCGAACCTCGGGGCTACTTCTTCAAAAAGCTTTCTCACGGCAGCCTTATCTGGTAGAACTTTAAGGGCAAGCCTGCGAGCATGCAAATCACCTCTCTTACCAAGGGTTATAAGCTTTTCTACGAAGGGCTTTACCGCCTTCGCTCTTTGGAGGGATGTTTCAATCCTTTCTTCCATTATGAGAGCCCTTGCCAAGGACCTGTATAGGGCAAGCCTCTGCTCCTTTGTTCTGTCAAAGTGTTTCTTTTTTATCCTATGTCTCATCTTTTTACCTCCTGCTTTCTACATCCATACCAAGGCTCAAACCCATCTGACGTAGGGCTTCCTTTATCTCGTTTATTGCCTTCCTTCCCACATTTTTGGTGCCTTTTAGGTCATCCTCAGTAAGTCTTACCAGGTCTCCTATGGTGGATATGCCCATCCTCTTTATGGAATTGAGGGCCCTTTGGGATACATCAAGCTCTTCTATGGGCAAGCTTAGCTTTTCTGAAAACTCGTCCACTATACCCACTGGCTCTTCTACTACCGGGGCTTCAAAGGAGATGTTCTCAAGGGCGCTGAAGTTCCTAACTATTAGCTGGACTGCTTCCTTCAAAACTTCCTCTGGTGTCTTGGTTCCATCGGTGTATATCTCCATTATGAGCCTGTCGTAGTCGCTTCTTTTTTCCACTCTTGTCTTTTCAACTTTAAAGGCCGCTTGGCGTACTGGGGAGAAGTCAGCATCTACCAAAATCCAACCCACTTCGCCCAACACTTCCATTTCCTCTGTGGGCAGATAACCAAAGCCTCTTTCAATTCTTATTTCTATGTTTATCTCCTTGTTGGGGTTTGTTATGGTAAGTATCTTCTGGTCGGGGTTTACCAATTCCACATTAGGAGGCAGGCTTATATCTTTAGCATAGACATCGCCTTCACCCTTTTTCTTGAGATAGAGTATTTCCACGTCCGAGCCAAGGAGTTTAAACCTCGCCTTTTTAAGATTGGCTATTATCTCCAGCGTATCTTCCTGAACGCCTTCTATGGAAGAGAACTCATGGTAGGTGCCGTATATCTTAACAGCAGTCATGGCAGTGCCTTGTATGGAAGAAAGAAGGGTTCTTCTCAGGGAATTGCCTACAGTTATACCAAAGCCTCTTTCTAAAGGTTCCATAATAAACCTGCCGTAGGTTTTCCCTCTCTCCTCCCAGTAGACCTTTGAAGGGAAAAGAAACTCTCTCAGCATAGTCTTCCTCCTTACACTCTCGAGTAGAACTCTATGATGTACTGAAGGTTTACAGGTACCTCCAGCTGTATGTCTCTGGGCATGTCTATTACCCTACCCCTGAAGTTTTCCTTATCTAACTCAAGCCACGACGGGACGCTGCGTGGATCCATATTTTCCAAGTTTTCCAGTAGCTGTGGCACATCTCGAGAGCCTTGTTTTACCTCAATAATATCTCCTGGTTCTACCCTGTAGGAGGGAATGTCAACTTTTCTGCCGTTTACAGTAAAGTGTCCATGGGCAACCCATTGTCTTGCCTGTCTTCTAGTGCTGGCAAATCCCAGCCTGTATACCACATTATCGAGCCTTCTTTCAAGAAGCTGAAGAAGCACCTGACCTGTGTTACCCTTTGATCGGGAAGCTTCATCAAAATACCTTCTGAATTGTTTTTCCCTCAAGCCTCCATACAGAAACTTGAGCTTTTGTTTTTCCATAAGACGTACACCGTACTCGGTGAGCTTTCTCCTTCTTCCCTTTGTTCTCCCATGTTGACCTGGGGGGAAGTTTCTTCTTGCCAAGTTTTTTGGTGCGCTCTTTTTGCCAGATACTATGGCACCTAACCTTCTGTCTGTCCTTACCTGAGGACCTATGTATCTACCCATGCGTTAAACCCTCCTCTTTGCTGGCGGTCTACATCCGTTATGTGGTATGGGGGTTATATCCCTTATGGCTTTGACCTTTATGCCTGCTGCATATACAGCCCTGAGGGCGGACTCTCTTCCTGCTCCAGCTCCCTTAACTCTTACCTCTGCTTCTTGCAACCCATACTCTTGAATTGCCCTCTTTGCTGCTTTTTGGGCGGCAAGTTGTGCTGCATAGGGTGTGCTTTTCCTTGTGCCTTTGAAACCAACGGTGCCGCCACTTTCCCACACAAGGGTATTACCCTGTTTGTCTGTTATGCTTATGATTGTATTGTTAAAGGTGCTTAGTATATGAACTATGCCCTCTGTTACTGTCTTTTTCTGCTTTTTTTGTGGCTGTTTCCTTTTTGCCATCTATGACCTCCTTACTTGACTATCTTTTTCTTGGTGCCACCAACGGTTTTTCTCTTGCCCTTTCTTGTTCTTGAGTTCGTTTTCGTTTGTTGACCCCTAACGGGAAGACCCTTCACATGTCTTATGCCCCTGTAGCAACCCATATCTATTAGTTTTTTTATGTTTATTTGAACTTCCCTGCGCAGATCGCCTTCTACCGCATAATTTTGCTCAATGAACTTGCGTATTGTATTAAGCTCTTCTGGTGTTAGTTCACCGAGCTTTTTGGTGCCGGGTATGCCTGTTTTTTCACATATTTCTCTTGCTCTGGACCATCCTATGCCATAAAGGTAGGTCAGGACCACTTCCAACTTTTTGCCCTCTGGGAGGTCAACACCTGCTATCCTTGCCATCTTTTACCTCCTTAACTACCCTGTCTTTGTTTGTGCTTTGGGTTCTCGCATATTACCATAACTCTTCCCTTTCTCCTTATGATCTTGCACTTGGCACATATGGGCTTTACAGAAGGTTTAACCTTCATGTTTACCTCCTTGTAACCTAACAATTATAACACAAATCATCCTCTGTATACTATCCTACCCCTTGTGAGGTCATAGGGTGATAGCTCTACCTTTACCTTATCTCCGGGAAGTATCCTTATAAAATGGATGCGCATTTTGCCAGAAACATGGGCAAGCACTTCGTGCCCTGTCTCCAGCTTAACCCTAAACATGGCGTTAGGTAAGGCTTCTAACACTTCGCCTTCGATTACTATTCCCTTTTCCTTGTGTTTCTCTTCTCCCTTTTTCTTAGCCATTTTTGAACTCCGTAAGCACTAAAGGCCCCTGTTTAGTGATGGCAACCACATATTCATAGTGGGCTGCCGGGCTTTTGTCGGCGGTTATAACGGTCCATTGGTCTCCATCGTGGGCTATTTCCTCTGTGCCAAGGGAGAGCATGGGCTCGAGGGCCACCACCATACCCTGCCTTAGCTTGTAGTCCTTTTTTTCTTGGGCTAAAGTGGCTGGATGGTTTGGTATGAAAGGCTCCTCGTGCACCTTTCTTCCTATGCCATGTCCTCCAAGATTCTTAAGGGGGTAAACACCATACTTTTTCGCTACGCGGTATATGGCGTCTACTATGTCGGAAACCCAGTTTCCTGGAATGCAGACTTTTACAGCTTCCGCGAGAGCTTCACGAGTGGCCCTCATCAAGAGTTCCTTTTCCTTGCTAACTTCCCCAACCGCTATGGTTAGCGCCGAATCTCCCGCATAACCTTCCACATGGGCTCCAAAATCAAGGCTTACTATATCTCCTTCCTTTATGATGCATTCCTTCTTGGGAAGCCCATGCACCACAGCCTCGTTTACTGAAACGCATAGACTCGCTGGGAACTTTTCCTTGCTAAAGGGTGGTTTGTAGTTTAGGAAGGCGGGCTTGGCACCCCTCTTTTTTGTCTCTTCTCTGGCTATGAGGTCAAGCTCGTAGGTGGAAATGCCTGGTTTTATTGCCCTTGCCACTGCTTCGAGCACTTCCACCACTACACGGCAGGCGCTCCTTATTTTTTCAATCTCCTTAAAGGAGTAAAGCTCAACCGCCATCCCTTATCACCTCTAAAAGTTGCCTGTTTACCTCCTCCATGCTTTGCGTTGCGTCTAAACTGGTTAATCTATTCCTTTCTTTGTAGAATTCAACCAATGGTTCTGTCTGTTCCTTGTAAACCCTGAAACGTTTTCTTATCACCTCCTCTTTGTCATCTTCCCTTTGCACCAGCTTACCACCGCAGAGGTCGCACACACCTTCCTGTTTTGGCGGGTTATATCTTATGTGATAAACCGCCCCACAGCTAAGGCATGTTAGTCTACCCGAGAGCCTATCTACCACGCTGTCCTCCGATATTTCAAAAAGCATTACTTTACTTAACTCCTTCCCATGTTTTTTAAGCATCCTTTCTAAAGCTATTGCCTGTGCCACAGTTCTTGGAAAACCATCAAGGATAAACCCACCTTCCTTTGGCATAACTTCCTCTATCAATGCAATTATTAGGTCATCGGGCACAAGCTCGCCCCTTTCCATGTATTCCTTTGCCCTTTTTCCAAGCTCCGTACCCTTTTTTACCGCCTCCCTCAAAAGGTCCCCAGTTGATATGTGTAGAAAACCAACCTCGCTTTTGAGCTTTTTTGCCTGAGTCCCCTTTCCAGAACCCGGAGGTCCAAGGAAAACCAATATCACTTTACCTTCCTCCTGTATTTGGTGTATTTTTGTTGTAGTAGCTGGGCTTCCAACTTGTTTATGGTATCGAGGGCAACGCCAACAACTATAAGAGCGGTGGTTCCACCAAAGTAGAAGGGTATGTTAAGCCACAAGCTTACAAAAATGGGTATTACCGCAACAAGGCTCAGAAAAAGAGCACCAACAAGGGCAAGCCTGTTGACTATGTACTCCAGATGCTTCTGGGTGTCTTGGCCTGGTCTGACGCCGGGTATAAAGGCGCCTGCCTTTCTGAGGTTGTCTGCAACATCGACAGGGTTTATAAGAACTGCTGTGTAAAAGTAGGTGAAGAATATGATGAAAGCTACATAAATTATGTTGTAGGGTAGCGTTGTTGGATTGAAGGCATCGTGCATAGCTTTTGCCAGTGGATGTTGTATAAAACCTAAAACTGTGGAGGGTATTATGAGTAAGGACTGTGCAAAGATTATGGGTATTACTCCCGCAGGGTTTATCTTGATGGGTAAGTAGCTAGAGGAGCCAACAACCTCCTGCCTCCCTATCTGTCTTCTTGGATACTGCACGGAGATTCTCCTTTCCGCTTCCTGTATGAATACTATACCTACCACCACGCCTATAACAAAGAGTATGGCGCCCACAAAGGCAAAGGGGGATATGTCGCCATTTTTCAGCATATCCCACACCCTTATACCGGCGCTGGGAAAACCTGCCACAATGCCGGCAAATATGAGAAGGGACATACCGTTGCCTATGCCCTTTTCCGTTATCCTGTCACCAACCCACACCAGAAACATGGTGGAAGAAACAAGAGCCACCACAGCGCTTATGGAAAAGAGCAGGCCTGCATCGGATACGATAGGCGTTCCTTTGGGAGAAACCTGGCCTTGTAGCCACACCGCTATGCCTATGGACTGCACAAGAGCCACAAAGAGGGTAAGATATCTAGTGTACTGGTTTATCTTGTATCTTCCGTAGTCACCTTCTTCTTTGGCGAGCCTCTGAAGCTCTGGCACTGCCACAGTGAGAAGTTGCATCATTATGGAGGCGGATATGTAGGGCATTACACCAAGGGCAAATAGGGTCATCCTGCCAAGGTTTCCACCGGAGAATATGTCGTAAAGGTAGAAGATGGTTCCTTCAAAGGTCTTGAAAAACTCCTGTAGGGCGGTGGTATCTACGCCAGGAAGGGGTATATGGCTACCAAGCCTATATATGGCAAGCATAAAAAGGGTATACAATAGCCTCTTTTTGAAATCCTCAAGACCAAAGAGCTGTCGTATGTATTCTAACACTTGAGCTCCTCGCAAACACCGCCAAGAGCTTCTATCTTCTGCTTTGCGGATTGGGAAAAGGCATGGGCTTTTACTTTGAGTACCTTCGTAAGCTCTCCATCGCCCAGAATCTTTACTGGCATACCTTTACGCACAAGCCCCTTATTTAGAAGGCTTTCGGGAGTTACTTCCTCACCTGCCTGAAAGTATTTTTCTAAGGTTTTAAGGTTTACCACCGCATACTCAACCCTGTTTATGGGTCTAAAGCCTCTCTTTGGCACCCTTTTATGCAGGGGTGTTTGACCTCCCTCAAACCAAGAAGGAAGCCTTCTGTCACCCGAGCGCGTCTTTTGACCCTTGTGTCCCTTTCCGCATGTCTTGCCAAGGCCAGAGCCAACACCCCTACCTACCCTCTTTCTTTCCTTTGTTGCCCCTTCATTGGGAGCGAGCTCGTGCAGTTTCATGTCTGAACCTCCTCTACTTCAAGAAGGTGGATAGCTTTGCGAATATTCCCCCTTACCACGGGGCTATCCTCCAAGAGCACCTCCTGTCCCACCTTTTTGAGTCCAAGGCTTTTTACTGCCTTTATCTGCGATTCAGACTTACCGGCCAAACCTCTTAGGAGTTTAACCCTCAATTTTGCCATTTCAAGCCTCCTTAAGGTACTCGAAGGTCTCTTGCGTATACATTGTATCTCTTACGTAGAACATCAACATCTACACCTCTATCCCTTGCTAACTCTTCAAGAGACCTTAACTTGAGTAAAGCGTCGAAAACGGCCCTTACTACATTGTTGGGATTTGTGCTTCCCTGAAGTTTTGTGAGCACATCCGTGTAGCCCGCTAACTCAAAAATGGGCTTTGCTGCACCGCCAGCCACTATACCGGTTCCGCGCCTTGCGGGTATAACCCTTATCATGGTTGGCCCGTAGTGACCTATCACATCGTGGGGAACTGTGCCGTTTTCTATGGGTACCCTTATTATGTGTTTTTTGCCATCCTCTATGGCTTTTGCTATGGCTATAGGCACTTCCCTCGCCTTTCCAAGACCGAAACCAACAAAGCCCCTTTTGTCACCGACTATGACCAGGGCGCTGAAGGAGAACCTTTTACCGCCTTTGGTAACCCTTGTGGTTCTTTTCGCGTATATAAGCCTTTCTTCTATCTGTAGCTGGTCTTCCAGCTCCGAAATTCTCTGCACTCTTCTTTTATCGTCAATGAGCTTTTCAATAGTTATACCACCCATGTTTACCTCCTTTAAAATTCAAGCCCAAGTTCCCTGCACTTGTCTGCAAAAGCTTTAATCTTGCCGTGATATAAGAACCCACCTCTATCAAAGACCACCTTTTTTATACCTTTTTCAAGAGCCCTTTTGACTAAGATTTCTGCCACTTTCTGCACATCCTCTATAGACTTGCCTCCTCTTTTGCCAGCAAGCTCTTTAAACTCTGGGTCTATGGAGGAGGCGGAGACAAGGGTTTTGGAAATTCCTTCGGAGTCGTCTATTATTTGGGCATAAAAAGCCTTCAGGCTTCTGTAGACAGACAAGCGTGGTCTTTCAGATGTTCCTATTATTTTTTTTCTTATCCTCTTGTGTCTTCTCTCCCTTTTTTCGTGTCTGTCTAACTTTGCCATCAAACACCTCCTTATTTCTTGCCGCCTTTACCGGCCGATTTACCAGCCTTTAGCCTGAGTGTTTCACCTTCGTAGCGTATGCCCTTGCCCTTGTAGACGTTGGGTTTTCTAAAGGCTCTTATCTGCGCACACACCTGACCAACCTTTTGCTTGTCTATACCGCTTACATAAATCTTGTTTTCTTTTACCTCTATCTTGACATCGGGTGGTATTGGATACACAACTGGGTGAGAAAGACCAAGGCTAAGCTCCAGATTGTTTCCTTTAACCGCTGCTCTGTATCCTAAACCAACCACTTCCAGCACCTTGGTAAATCCCTCTGTGACCCCCTTTATAAGGTTCCTTATAAGGGCTGCGGTTGTGCCGTGCATAGCCCTGTGGAAGGGCTGGTTGGTTGGTCTTTCTACTTTTATGGTTTCACCCTCCAGGTATACTCTTATGTCTGGATGAACCCTCATGGAAAGCTTACCCTTGGGACCCTCAACCTTCAGTTCACCGTCCTGAAGGCTTACTTTTACACCCTTTGGCACTTCTATGGGTTTTTTGCCTATCCTTGACATGTCACCACCTCACCAAACATAAGCTATAAGCTCTCCACCCTTGCCAAGCCTACGGGCTTCGTGGTCAGTTATCAGTCCCGCGTCTGTGGAAAGGATGGCTATACCAAAACCTCTTTCTACATAGGGTATTCTGTGTTTTGGCGTGTATATTCTTCTTCCCGGTTTTGAAATTCTTTTCAGCTCGGATATCATATTTCTTTCTTTCTTTTGGTCAAGGTATTTCAGGTAAATCCTGAGCGTGTATTGGTTGCCCCTTTTGTTTTCCTCTACCCTTTCCCAGCTCTTTATGTAGCCTTCCTTTTTCAAGAGCTCCAATATAGCTTCCCTAAGCTTTGAAGAGGGCACATCTACATAGTCCATACGCCTCTTTATGGCATTCTTAATGGCAGAGAACATATCCGCTATAGGGTCCATACTTTACCTCCTTACCAGCTTGACTTTTTGACGCCCGGGAGCTCTCCCTTTAAGGCAAGTTCTCTAAAACACAGCCTACACATACCAAACTGCCTTATGAAGCCCCTTGGTCTTCCACACAGGGGGCATCTATTCTTGTGCCTTACCACATACTTGGGAAAAAACATGATATCCTTTGCTACCTTTGCCTTTCTTGGCATGTTAACCTCCTGCACTTCTTATGGGAAGCCCCAGCAGGGACAAAAGCCAAAAGGCTTCCTCATCCTTCTTGGCGGTAGTGTGTATCACTATATCCATGCCTCTTATGGCGTCCACCTTTTCGTAGTCTATTTCTGGGAAAACTATCTGTTCCGCTATACCAAAGGCATAATTACCCCTGCCGTCGAAGGAGCGGGGGTTTAAACCCTTGAAGTCCTTAACGCGTGGAAGGGCTACCGATACGAGTTTATCAAGAAAATCCCACATTCTGTCTTTTCTCAAAGTCACCTTTAATCCTACGGGCATGCCTTTCCTAAGCTTAAAGCCCGCTTCGGACTTTTTTGCCCTTCTTACCGCTGGCTGTTGGCCTGTTATGGCTTTGAGGTCCTCCATAGCCCTCTCAAGGTGCTTAATGTCACCCACCGCTTCCCCAACGCCCATGTTAACCACTATCTTTACGATTCTTGGCACCTCCATAGGATTTTTGTAACCAAAGCGATTTATGAGTTGTGGCACTACCTCTTCCTTGTATTTGTTGTAAAGCCTGGGTGCATACCTTGTTTCTACGCTCATCTTCTAACCCTCGCTTTTTCTCTTATTAAATCCATGTTTTCCTTACACTTCTTACAGCACCTGTACTTTCTTACAACATCCCCTTCCATGACTGTTTTTATTTCAACCCTTGTGGGTTTCTCGCACTTGGGACACAGGAGCATGACATTGCTTACATGTATAGGAGCTTCCATTTCGTATATACCGCCTTCTCTGACATTGGGTATTGCCTTTACATGCTTCTTGACCAGGTTTACATCCTTAACTATGACCATGTTTTCCTCTCTCAATACCCTTATGACCTCACCCATCTTGCCCTTTTCTTTGCCCCTCATTATCACAACCCTATCACCTTTCTTTATCTTTTGTGCCATCACACTACCTCCGGTGCCAAGGATGCCAGTTTAGTAAACCCCCTGTTTCTTACCTCTCTGGCTATGGGACCCAGTATGCGGGTTCCGAGGGGCTCCCCATATTGGTTAAGAAGCACTACCGCATTGTCGTCGAACTTTATGTAGCTACCATCTGCTCGCTTCACTTCCTTTTTTGTCCTTACCACTACAGCCCTGTAAACTTTGCCCTTTTTTGCGGCTCCATTTGGGGCGGCCACCTTTACTGTAACGGTAACTACATCACCCACCGTCGCATACTTCCTCGGAGCGTAGGGTATGCCTATTATTTGCACCCTTTTGGCGCCCGAGTTGTCAGCCACGCTTGCATAACCTTGTCTTTGTATCATGACTTTTCACCTCTAATATAAACAAAACATTATAGCAAAAATCCACCTAAGGGCTTGAAGTTTTCTGACAAGCCCCACGTCAATGACCAATTGAAATCCTTATTATAAAACACGTGGAAATACTCTGTCAAGGGTTTACTGAAAAATCTCTGAAAATTATCCAACAAGCACACGGCAACAATTCTGCAGTATGGGCAGGAAGGTGTAAAAACGTAGCCTCAAAAGCATCATTGCAAAAGCCTTGCAAGCTCCTACCTCCAAGTCCTTCACCCTATCGCGCATGCTCCTTCACATTCCCACAAACTGCCCTACCTCATACCTGCCCATTACCAACTTCTTGCATGCCTTAGTAACTTCTTGCCTTACTATCACTTATTAAAGCACTGCAGTAGTATCCGTAAGCTACAAAATGCTGAGCCTTGAATCTGACCTTATCAAGCATTGCCCAAAAAAAGCTTCAACCACCCCCAGAATATATCCTTTCAACTGCTATTCTTATCAGAGCTTGTGTCTTTACATGGGATTTTTACTTCTTTTGTCTTTTTGCTTGTGGGTTTTTGTCTGTAGAAATATGTGGCCAACTTTCCGATTAAGTCTAAGGAAAAAGCTAAATCTTTGTCGCTTATGTACTCTATGTTTGCCACCTTCTGGACATGACTTTTTGAGGTATGTATGTTATAGCTTTCTTGCTTTGGAGGATTTAGAAGGTTTTGGGTTGAACTTTAAGCACAAAACTTTTCTGCGGGCTATACTTTTTATGATGAGAATTATACTCTTTTCTGGTAAGGGGGGCGTTGGCAAGACTACGATTTCTGCAGCAACCGCCTACAGGCTTTCGAGGCTTGGATATAAAACCATCGTAGTTTCCCTCGACCCTGCTCATAGCTTAGGTGATGCCTTCGACCTTTTGGAGGAGGAAAAAACCAAAGCCAAGGGCTTGCCCATAAGGGTATCCGAAAGCCTTTTCTTACAAGAAATAGACATCCAGGAGGAAGTTGACAGGTATTGGGGTGATGTGTACAGGTTTCTTGAGCTTTTGTTTAACACAACTGGTCTGGACCAGGTAGTATCCGAGGAGCTTGCCATACTGCCGGGCATGGAAGAGGTGACAAGCCTTTTATATGTTAACAAGTACTACAGGGAGGGCGAGTTTGATGTTTTGGTGCTTGACCTTCCACCGACTGGGGAGTCCCTTAGGTTTGTATCCATGCCTACGGTTCTTAAGTGGTATATGAGAAAGATATTCAACGTGGAAAGGACCATACTGAAAGTGGCAAGACCTGTAGCCAGAAGGCTCACGGATGTTCCACTTCCTGATGAGGAATACTTTAAAGCTCTTGAAAATTTCTACGAAAAGCTCAAGGGAGTTGACGAACTTCTTGTTGACCCAGGCATAACTTCCGTGAGGCTCGTAGCTAACCCCGAAAAGATGGTGTTGAAGGAGAGTCAAAGAGCTTTTATGTACTTCAACCTTTTTGGTATTAATGTGGATGGGGTCATAGTTAACAAGGTTTTGCCTCCAACGGTGGAAAGCTGTGAACACTTTTCCAGATGGATGCTTACCCAGAGGAGGCACATAGAGGATATTCATGCTTTGTTTTATCCTGTTCCCGTGTTCCTAGTACCTCTTATGGAGGACGAGGTGGTAGGAGTAGATAGACTGGAGACATTATCTGAACTTATATACGGGGATGCTGACCCCGCAAGGGTTTTTCACAGGGAAAAGCCTTACGAGTTTGTGGAGCAAGGCGGAGATTATGTGATAAAGCTAAGGGCCCCCTTCCTCACGAAGGATGGTCTTTCCATTTTAAAGAGCGAAGGAGAGATCATAATAAGGTGGAGAAATTTCAAGAGCCATGTTCTTCTCCCAAGGAAGTTAAGAGAATACGAGCCAAAAAGCGCAAAGATTGAGGAGGGATATGTTAAAGTTTATCTTTCAAAGACCTAAGGCAATATCCCTAGCTTTTTTCAAATCTTCCAAAAATTCCTTTTCCGCATTGGGGTTTCTAAGTATGTAAGCAGGATGGTAGGTGAGTAAAACTTTTATGTTTCTGTTGTAGGGATAGTCAAAAATCTGTCCTCTACTCTTTGTAACCTGGGTACTTCTGCCAAGTATGCCCTCAAGGGCTGTGGCACCAAGACACACGATGAGCTTTGGCTTTATAACTTCTATTTCCCTCTTTAGGTATGCCAAACAGCTCTGCATTTCCTTTGGTGTGGGCTTTCGGTTTCCGGGTGGTCTTGACTTGACTACATTGGTTATGTAAACCTCCTCCCTTTTTAGACCTACATCTTCCAACTTTTGGTTTAGGTATCTGCCTGCCCGTCCCACAAAGGGACGCTTTAATCGGTCTTCTTCCTCGCCAGGCGCCTCGCCCACAAGGACAATGGGCGAGTAAGGGTTTCCTTCACCAAAGACATAACCGCTGGCACCTTCGTAGAGCACGCAACTCTTTTCCCTCTCCATGCTTTTGTAGATTGCCTCCAGCATGCTTTTTCTGTCTTTTGTGGGTTCCCCTGTCGACTCAGACTTATGTGTCTCTTGCTCCCTTTTGTCAAGGTAGAGGACATCAAAGCCTATGTCTCTTAGGGCCATCAGTGTAGCGTAAGCCTTTCTCATGCGTCTTTAGAATTATTCTATTGTCATGCTTTCAAGCCTTTAACTTTACACCCTTTTGTATCTTTCCCAATCCTCTGGAAATTTCTGCATGGATTGGCGTATGAGTCTGCCAGCAACAGCCCCCAACCCACATATGGATGTAGGCTGTATATGGGAGTTGACAAAGTCAAAGCCTTCCCAGTCCCTTTCCTCCGCATGATGGTGCAGGATTTTTTCAAGTAGATATGCTTGCTCGTGGGTGCCTACACGACAGGGAGTGCATTGACCGCAACTCTCATGGGCGTAAAATTCCGCAACCCACAGGCATGCCTGCACTATATCATCTTCCTCGGTAAGCACGATTACAGTACCTGTCCCCCCAAACCCGAAGGGGGAATAATCCATGGGCGTATCCAGTTCCTCTGCAGAAAAACAGTCCAGGGCGCCAGAAAAGACCGCTTTTACCTTCTTATTTCCAAGGGTTCCACCGGCGTACTTAAAGATAACTTCCCTTAGAGTTGTGTTCATGGGAAGCTCGTAAACTCCTGGTTTTTTAACCTTACCGCTTACGGGAAAGAGCTTTGGTCCTGAGTAGTCGCTCGGTCCTATGTATCTGTATTCCTCCCAGCCCATGCCTACTATTAGGGGTATGTTGCATAGGGTTTCCACATTATTGACCACGGTAGGCCTCCCAAAGAGTCCGTACTGAACTGGGAAGGGAGGCTTAATCCTTGGAAAACCCCTCTTACCCTCAAGGGATTCAATAAGGGCGCTTTCTTCACCGCAGATGTAGGCACCTGCACCCCTTGCCACATATATATCAAGGTCAAAACCAGAGCCAAGAATGTTCTTACCCAGAAAGCCCCTTTCTTTTGCCTCTTCTATGGCACTTCTTAGTATGTGATAGGCGATAGGATACTCCCCCCTTATGTATACGAAAGCTTGGTGGGCTCCTATGGCGTAGGAGGATATTATCATACCCTCTATTAGAAGATGTGGGTCCCTTTCCATGAGTATGCGGTCTTTGAAAGTGCCGGGTTCTGACTCGTCCGCATTGCATATGAGGTATCTTGGAGCTGGATTCTGGACTGCAAACTTCCACTTGCGCCCAGTTGGAAAACCTGCGCCCCCACGACCCCTTAGTTGGCTCTTATCCACCCAGTCTATTATTTCCGTAGGTTCCATGTTCAGAGCCTTTTCTAAAGCCTGATACCCACCATCTTTAAGGTAATCCTCGATAGTGTGAACCTTTGGTTTTTTTGCCCTCTTTAAAAGGAGGTTGAGGGCAGTTTCTGCGTATATCTCAGGTATAACGAGATAGGATTTCATTGAGCTTCTCCTTCGACTCAAACTTGTAAAGGTCTTCGTCCACCATAAAACAGGGCGCTTCGGAGCATGCGCCTATGCACTGTACTCCTACCAGCTTAAATTTTCCGTCTTTGGTAACTTCACCAATGGAGATGCCGAGGAGTTCCTTCAGTGCGGTCAATACCCTTTGGGATTTCATCAGATTGCATACAACGCTTACGCAGACCCTGACCCTATGCCTGGCTGGTAAGCCCCTGTCAAACATATCATAAAAAGAGACTACATCCTCTATGTGGTTTAGTGGCAGGTCTAATATTTTTGCAACCTCCTTAAGGGCAAATTCCGGCAGGTGTCCGTAATGGTCTTGCACTTCGTGTAGGCAAAGCAGTATAGCTTGTTCTTTTCTTGGGAAGTATTCCGCATGACCCTGAAGTTTTTTTAGAAGTTCCTCGGGCAACATAGTCATCAGCTTATCACCTCATCGCTAAAAATAACATGAGGTATATCAGCCTTAATTATACCCCTTTCAACCCCCATTTGAAGCATCAACCTAACTGCTCTTTTTCCATCTTCTCCGTAGTCAAGGGTCCTTTGGTTTACATACATGCTAACAAATCTTTTGGTCTTTTCCCCATCTTCCTTTATTTCTCTTGCGTATTTTCTTGCAAAGTTCAGGGCTTCTTCTGGATTATTCAGGGCGTACTCTATGCTTCTCTTCATAAGGCCTTCAAACTTTCTTATATTTTCCATGCCCAGGTCTTTTCTTATCACATTACAGCCCAAAGGTAGCGGAAGGTCAGTTTTTTCTTTCCACCACCTGCCAAGGTCCAAAAATATCTTTAGGCCCCTATCTTGGTAGCTTAGCTGTCCTTCGTGTATAACAAGCCCTGCGTCAACATCCCCCTTCTCTACAGCATCCAGCACATGGTCAAAGGGTAGTACAACCTCCTCAAAGTTTGGCTCGTAAAGCTTAAGCATAAGGAAGGCTGTGGTTAGTTTTCCTGGCACCCCCACTCTTTTAGCTTTGAGGCTTTCTAAGTTTTCCTTAACCACCACTATGGGTCCATAGCCGTCGCCCACGCTCCCACCACTTGGAAGCACGAGATATTTGTCTGCTATGTAGGGATATGCGTGGAAAGAGACTGCGGATACTTCATAGGTGCCCTTCAGGGCTTCTTTGTTAAGGGTTTCTATGTCCGCAAGCACATGTTCTATTTCAAAACCTTCCGTGTCTATCTTGCTCTCAGTCAGGGCATAAAACATGAAGGCGTCGTCCGAATCAGGGCTGTGAGCTATCCTTATTTTCATGCCTTTTCTCCTTAAAGAGTTCTGGCAACTTAATTATGTAGGCGTAGAGCCTTTTCCACTTTGACCATTCCATGGCGGGTATGACGCCTCCGTATACCTTACCCCCCTTGAGGTCTTTGCTGACGCCCGCCTTGGCGGAAACTACCGCACCATCGCCTACGAAGACGTGGTCCGCTACTCCCACTTGACCAGCCAGCACAACCCCTTTTCCAGTTCTTACACTGCCAGAAAGACCTACCTGTGAGACCACAAGGTTGTTTTCACCAAGCCTGCAATTATGACCTATCTGAACTAGGTTGTCAATCTTTGTATTCTTGCCTATTCTTGTTTCATCCAGAAGAGCCCTATCTATGCATGTGTTGGAGCCAATTTCTACAAAGTCTTCAATGATTACCTTACCTATATGGTTAAGCTTGAATATGCCCTCTGCGCCAACATAATAGCCAAACCCGTCCGCCCCTATGACGGAACCGCTGTGGATTCTCACGCCCTCACCTATTACACAGCCAGGATATACATGTACACCGCTAAAAAGCACGCTGTCTTTGCCAATTTTTGTCCCATCACCTATGTAGCAGAAGGGATAGATTTTAACCCCTTCTTCAAGCACTGCGTCTTTGCCCACATAAACGAAGGGTCCTATGTAAACATCCCTTCCTATGGCCACCCCCTCTTCTATGTGAGCCCTTTCGGATATGCCGGAAGGATGCTTTTCTGGGTAATGGAGGCTAAGAAACTTGGCAAGCGCAAGCCTTACATTCTTGACTTTTATATATCTTGGAAAGTCCACTTCCTCTGAGACTATGGGCACTATATCTAAACCCTTAAGTTTTTCCGCATCCAAAACCCTCTGGCAGAAAACCGCCGTCCCTTCCCTGGGACTTTCTAAGGATGAAATCCCAATCACTTCATGTTCCAAGTCGCCAAAGGGCTCGCCCTGCAACAGCTCTGAAAGTTCTCTGATTGTCATTTTTGTTGGTCAAGCCTATCTATGACCTCCTTGGTTATGTCTATCTCCGCAGCCCTGTATACGAAGGCAGAACAATCAAGCACGCCTGTAAAGCCCTGCTTTTTGGCTATGTCCTCCGATATGCTTCTCACATTCCCTATTATCTCTTCTTCCATCTTGCCTTTGAGCTCCGATAGCTCTTTTTGGGCCTTTTGCTGCAGTTCCATGCCTTCCGCTTCCATCTTCTGGTACTCTTTTATTCTTTGTTCTCTTACATTCTGGGCTATGCCCTTGCTCTCTATCTGTTTTTTCAGCTCTTCTAGTCTTTTGTTAATCTGGTCAAGCCTTTTCTGATACTCATCCACCTTTGCCCTTAGCTGGGTTTCTTTACCTTTTACAAGTTTTGACTCGGAAAGGATACGATTGGGATCCACGCATGCAAATTTTTGTTGGGCAAGACCAAGGGTTGAGAAAAATACCAAAGCTAAAAAAATTCTTTTCATAATCTTTTCCTCCTATAAAAAGGATAGCACATTTTTATACCGCTTCTTTTATGATGTAGGTGGGTTTTAGCTTGTCCCTCACCACGTCTTCTTTAACCAAAACCTTCTTTACATCTTTCAAAGATGGTATCTCGTACATGACATCCAGCATAATTTCTTCCATTATGGCTCTTAGACCTCTTGCTCCCGTCTTTCTTCTTATGGATTCTTTTGCTATCTCTGCAAGAGCGCCCTCTGTAAATTCAAGCTCCACCCCCTCCACCTCAAAGAGCTTCTTGTACTGCTTTACTAAGGCGTTTTTGGGCTCTACGAGAACTCGTATTAGTTCCTCTTCGGTAAGCTCATCGAGGACTGCCACAACCGGCAGTCTCCCTACAAACTCAGGTATGAGACCGTAATGTATAAGGTCGTCTACTTCCACAAAATGCAGGGTGTTTTCTCCCTTTTCGAACTTTTTGATTTCAGCCTCAAAGCCCACTACGGACTTGCCAAGCCTGCGCTTTACTATATCCTCGAGCCCCACAAAAGCTCCTCCGCATATAAAAAGTATGTCTGTGGTGTCCACCTGTATGAATTCCTGATGGGGATGCTTTCTGCCACCCTGTGGTGGTACATTTGATACGGTGCCCTCTATAATCTTCAAGAGGGCTTGCTGCACACCCTCACCAGAGACATCTCTGGTTATGGATGGGTTGATGCCGGATTTTTTGGCTATCTTGTCTATTTCATCTATGTAGATAATGCCCTCTTGGGCTGATTTTACATCGTAACCGCAGTTTTGCAACAGCCTTACAAGCACATTCTCCACATCCTCACCTACATAGCCTGCCTCCGTAAGCGTTGTGGCATCTGCGATAGCGAAGGGCACATCCAATATCTTTGCAAGGGTCTTTGCCAGAAGTGTTTTTCCTGAGCCAGTGGGCCCTATGAGTAGAATGTTGCTCTTTTCTACCTCTACATCGTCAAGGTTTACGCCAAGCCCCTTTGTTCTTATCCTTTTGTAGTGGTTGTAGACCGCAACGGAGAGTATCTTTTTTGCCTTTTCTTGGCCTATCACATAACGGTCAAGCTGTTTCTTTATCTCTTCTGGTGTTGGTATCTCCTTTGATACATGCTGGGCTATCTGTCTTTTTTGCTCTTTTATTATTCGACCACATTCTTCCACGCATCGGTCGCATATGAAGGTATCCTGAGGGCCTCCTATGAGCATAAGAACCTCATTTTGGGATTTGCCACAAAAAGAGCAGTGGTTTTCCTGTCTTCTTCTTGACATATTAGCTCCTTTTTTCTATAACCTTGTCCACTATACCGTATTCCATAGCTTCCTGAGCGGACATAAAGTAGTCCCTCTCCACATCCCTTTCAACCTTTTCTAAAGGTTGTCCAGTGTGTTTTGAGAGAATTTCGTTAAGCATATGTTTTATCCTTCTTATTTCCTCCGCATGGATGATTATGTCCGTTGCCTGCCCTGAGATACCGCCAAGCGGTTGGTGTATCATAATTCTTGCATGAGGCAGGGCATACCTTTTGCCCTTTGAGCCAGCAGAGAGAAGCACCGCACCCATGGATGCTGCCTGGCCTAAGCATATGGTTATAACATCGGGTTTTATGTACTGCATGGTGTCGTAGATTGCCATTCCAGCGGTCACAGAACCTCCGGGTGAGTTTATGTACATGTATATGTCTTTGTCTGGGTCTTGAGCCTCAAGGAAAAGAAGCTGTGCCACTATTAGGTTTGCTATATGGTCATCTATGGGAAAGCCAAGAAGCACTATCCTATCTTGCAAAAGCCTGGAGTATATGTCAAAGGCCCTCTCGCCCCTTGGTGTTTGCTCTATAACTATGGGTACAAGCTGGTCAAGTATTTTCATTCTGCTCCTCCTTTTTCTCTTCCATTTCCTTAACAACCACCTTAGATATTATATCTTCGAGAGCTTTTTCTCTCCTTATGTCATCTTCTAAAACTGGCAGAAGGTTTTCCCTCTGCAAAAATTCTCTCATCTCCTCCACAGATTTTTCATAAGACTGGGCGAGCTCCTCTATTCTTTTTTGAACTTCTTCGGTGTCCACCTGTATGCCTTTTTCTTGGGCATACCTGTCAAGTATAAACCTTAGCTTTACATTCAGTACGGCCTGGGGTGTAAGTTCTTGGGTGATGGACTTGTAGTCTAAGTACTTGGGGTCTATGCCCCACTGGGATAGCTGTGCAACTCTCCTTTCTACCAAATGAGCTAACTCCCTCTGCAGTAAGGTCTGAGGGACGGAAAAATCGTGCATTTCCACGAGTTTTTTGGCTACTCCGTCTGTTATAAGGTTTCGCCTCAGGTTTTCAAGGCCGGCTTTTACTTCTTGCCTTATCTTCTCTTCCGCCTCATCCCAGGTTTCTCCGTAGCCCAGCTCCCTTGCAAAGTCATCCTTGAGCTCTGGAAGCACTTTTTCCTTAACCCCCTTTACTTTTATTTCTACCCTTGCTTTTCCTGAAGGTTTACCATCCATGTCATACAGTGTAAGCTCCTCTAAGGTAATGGTGTCGCCCTCCCTTTTGCCCACAAGGACTTTTTCTATCTCTTCCCTGAAGGTTTTTGTGCCAAGAATGCCGGAAGTTTCGCCATCGGTAGCTTCTCCGCTCTCTAAGTCTTCCACCTTGTAATCTACCACTACCAGGTCTCCTTCTTTTATTTCTCTATCAACGGGCTCCCATAGGGCATGTTCCTCTCTGAGTTCTTCTATCCTTTTGTTGACAAGCTCTTCCTTGTATTCTACCCTTTTGATTTCAACCTCAAGTCCTTCAAGGTTCTTGACCTCAAACTCGGGAGGCACTTCAAAGGATACGGTGTAGCTTAGCCTCTGGGAAGGCTCCTCGAGCTGAACTCCCTCTAAGTATATGTCCGCCACCGGCCTCAATCCGCTTTCTTGTATGGCTTCAGCAAGCGTGGCGTTGGCGACCCTTTTGCCTACCTCTTCTTGGATGTATTCTTTGAACTTTGCCCTTATTATCCATAGGGGGGCTTTGCCTTTTCTAAAACCCTCCACATCAGCATTTTGTCTAAGATAGTTGTATACCTCATCCAGCACAGATTTTACTACATCACCCTCCACTTCTACCTTGAGGGCCTTAAAGAGTCCTTGTTTTTCTTCTACTTTTACCTTCATAAAAACCTCCTTTGACAAATGCGGGTGGAGGGAGTTGAACCCTCACGGGCTAAGCCCACAGGATCCTAAGTCCTGCGCGTCTGCCAGTTCCGCCACACCCGCTTAAGAATAGAAAATTATAACCTGCTTTTGGTCAGTTCAACATACAGCCACAGCCTATATTTACTTAAACTATGCAGAAGTTTGTGGAGCTGTCCCTTGACCTTACACAGAAGTGTGTAAAGTGTGGGCTTTGTAAGTCAGTATGCCCTACCTATCCTTACATAGAGGAAGAGGCGGGCTATGCAAGAGGTAGGCTTGTCCTTGCGGAGATGGTGGCAAAGGGTGAATTACCGCTGACGCAGGAGGTGTCCCAGCAATGGGACCAATGCGCCATGTGTAGGCGGTGCGAGTGGATATGTCCAAACGGTGTGGAATACAAGGAAGTACTTGTCCATGTGAAAAACAAGCAAAGGGAGAGTCTTGGTCAAGGGGTGGTAAAAAGTCTTGGATTAAAAGCCCTTGAGTTAATGCAAACAAGAGCAGGTAGAGCATTAATCAAGCTTACGGGAAAGGTAATGGAAGCCCTTCCCTTTGAGGAGATAAAAACGCCCTTTCCCACTGGTGCGGTCAAGTTCATGCCCAAGCCCACCGCTGAGGCTTTTGGGCTTAGGGGTAAGGTTTTCAAGGCGGAAGAGGAAAGGGGCAAACTTCTCTTTTTTACCGGCTGTATGATTGATGCCTTTTATGGAAAGACGGGGGAGAATGTTATAAAGCTCATGAATAAGGCGGGCTATACAGTCGTTGTGCCAAGAGACATAAAGTGCTGTGGTGCACCCCACTACTACTCGGGCAACCTTCCTGCTTTTGAGAGGCTGAAAGAGCATAACCTCAAGGAGATGGAAAAGTATGAGTTTGACGGGGTGGTGGTCGCCTGTCCTACCTGCGGCGGTGCCCTTCAGGAGGATTACAAACTTGACAAACCCGTTTACGACTTTGCGGAGATAGTTTTTAAGAGTCCTATAAGGTTTAGAGGTTCTGGCAACAGGCTTACCTTTCATGTGCCTTGCCACTCTTACAGTGCCATGAAGGTAAAGGAGGAAGTTTTCTATGGCCTTATGGAAAGGATAGACGGTGATCAAGTTAAAAGGGCAGAAAAAGACAAATCCTGCTGTGGTTTTGCCGGACTCTTTTCTGTAACAAATCCTGATATGTCCGACAAAATACAGAGGGAAAAGATAGAAGACCTTCAAAAGACTCAGGCAAAGGTGGTACTTACCGCTTGCCCCGGTTGTGTTCTGAATCTAAAGGATGGTGTTAAAAAGCACAAAACCGGTCAAGAGGTCATGCATTTAGCGGATTACCTTGCGGAAAACCTTGGGGAAATTTAGAATAAGAGCATGCGAGTTTTGGTGACTGGAGGTGCTGGATACATAGGCTCCCATATGGTTAAGCTTTTGGGTGAAAGGGACCACAGGGTCCTTACAATTGATAACCTCTCGGAGGGCAATCACTGGGCAGTGCTTTACGGAGAGCTGAAGGTTTTAGACCTTCTTAACTTCAAAGCTCTTGAGGAGGTGCTTTTGGAATTCAAGCCAGATGCGGTCATCCACTTTGCCGCAAAGGTTAAAGTGCCAGAAAGCGTTAAAAAACCACTACTCTACTATGAAAACAACCTCATGGGGACTTTAAACCTCCTACAGGCTATGGAGAGGACCGGGGTGAATCATCTTATCTTTTCTTCTACGGCTGCCGTCTATGGTATTCCCGAGAGGATTCCAGTAGTTGAGGAGCACCCTACAAAGCCGATTAGCCCTTACGGCTGGAGTAAGCTGTTTGCGGAGAGAGCCATAAGAGACTTTTCCTGCGCAACTGGGCTAAAATATGTAATTCTTCGCTACTTTAATGTGGCAGGTTCAGACCCTGAGGGAAAGATAGGTCAGGTTAGCAGAGAGCCTTCTCATCTTATTCTTAGGGCTGTGAAGGTTGCAACGGGACAGCTCCCCTACTTGGAAGTTTTCGGCACCAACTATGCTACCCACGACGGAACTTGCATAAGGGATTATGTGCATGTCATGGACCTCTGTGAGGCACACCTTAAAGCCTTAGAATACCTCCTTGAAGGAGGAGAAAGTGAAGTCTTTAATGTGGGCTATGGGAAGGGTTACTCGGTCCTTGAGGTAATAAAAAAGGTAAAGGAGGTTTCTGGGTGCAACTTTGAGGTTAGATACGCTCCAAGGCGTGAAGGGGACCCGCCAGCTTTGGTGGCGGACAATAGGAAGGCAACAAGGGTTTTAGGATGGCAACCAAGATACGACGACCTTACCTTTATCGTAAAGACAGCCTTAAACTGGGAAAAGGCGTATATTAATAGGCATGGAGATTAAGATATTAGAAAAACTCAAGGAGATAAAAGATCCAGAGATTCCCATAGACATAGTTAACCTTGGGCTCGTGTATGGTGTGCAGGTAAAAGAGAACATAGCTTACATAGACATGACTCTGACGGTCCCTTCATGTCCTGCAAGGGGCTTCTTCGCCCAACACATAAAAGAACATGTGCTAAGAAGTTTCCCCCGGCTTGCCGATGTTGTGGTAAACTTTGTATTTGAGCCTCCCTGGAGCAGGGATAAGATATCGCAGGAAGGGTTAGAGAGGCTCAGGAGTATGGGATGGAATATTTGAAAGATAAGTTCAGAGCCTTGGCGGAAGCCATAGAAAGGGAGTCGGTGCTCGTGCATCGCGCAGCCCTTGTGGATGGTTACAGGGATATTTACAGACTTAGTAAGCTTGGCATAGACAAGGTAATCAAGAAGGCAACCAAATTTGGTGGTAAAAAGGGGGCAAAAATACTCAAGGAAAGGTACGGCATATACACGGACAGGCTTGACGAGGCTCTTGATGTGCTGACCGTCATAGCAGAGTCTTCGAGACTCCTTGATGTGTTTGAGTACGACCTTGAAAGCATGGAAATAAGGGTAGATGGCTCCATACTGGTAGAGGCTGTGGGTGACAGCAAAAAGCCCGTATGCGAGCCAATGGCTGGTTTTTTTGAAGGTTTTTTGTCTGAGTTGTTAGAAAGAGAATTGGGCGTGAAGGAAATAGCCTGCAAGGCCCAGGGTCGTGAGAGGTGTATATTTAAAATAAGCTTAAAATAGTATGGCAGTTATAAGGGTAAGAACCACAAAACATACCAGCTTTGTCAACATAACCAATCAGGTTAGGGAAGTGGTAAGGTCTATGGGTGTAAAGTCAGGCATGTGCCTTGTGTATGTACCTCACACCACCGCCTGTGTCCTTATCAACGAAGGAGCAGATCCTGATGTGATAAGGGACATAGCTTATTTGGTGGAGAGGCTCATACCTTGGAAGGACAACTATGCCCACGCAGAGGGTAATTCGGCAGCTCACATAAGGAGTGCCATAATAGGCAACTCAAGGGTAATACCCGTTGAGGAGGGCGACTTGGTGCTCGGCACTTGGGAAGCCATTTTCCTCGCAGAGTTTGACGGACCGAGGGAGAGAAGGGTAATAGTTAAGGTTATTAAGGAGGATTGATATGGAATATGTGATAGCCTTTTTAATTCTTGTGGGTGTCCTCATATGGTTTCATGAGCTTGGACACTTCCTTATGGCTAAGCTTTTTGGTGTAAAGGTAGAAGTTTTTTCTATAGGCTTTGGTCCTGTGCTTTTTAGCAGAAAGCTCGGCGATACAGAATACAGGGTCTCCGCCCTTCCACTTGGTGGTTTTGTAAAGCTTTATGGTGAGGAGGAAAACCTGCAGGACATTAAAGCCTTTTCTTCCAAGCCAAACTGGCAGAAGATACTCATAGCCTTTGGAGGTCCCCTTTTCAACCTTATACTTGCATTGTTTCTCTTTACCCTTCTTTCTAACCTTGGTGGAGAAGTGCCAAAGTATACCTTTGAAAAACCCCTTGTGGGACACGTGGTAGAAGGTAGCGTGGCTCAAAGAATGGGTATAAGGGAGGGAGACATACTGCTGGAGATAAACTCAAAAAGGGTTAACAATTGGAAGGAAGTGGAAAGGACCTTATTCCAAAATGTATTGAGCAGGAGCTGGGAAGTTAAAGTATTGCGGGATGGTAAGGAGATAAAGCTCTATGTGCAGGAAAGTATAGCAAAATCAACGGGCTTTGGAGTTGAACCCTATTTTCCTGCTGTCATAGGCCAAGTCGTAGCGAATACCCCAGCCTTTCAGGTGGGTTTGCGTGAGGGGGACAAGGTGCTAAAGGTTAACCATGTTGAAGTAAGTGGCTGGTATGATTTTGTTAGAGAAGTTAGGAAATCAAAGGATAAGCCCATAACCCTTACAATATTGAGGGGTGGCAAGACCGAGGAAAAAACGGTCGTTCCAGCGATGGACCCAAGGACTGGATTGCCCGTGCTGGGCGTAACTCCCCATGTGGACAAGGTGAAAGTAAAAAAGCCTGCGCATCAGGCTTTGGTGGACGGGCTGGAAAGGACCTATATTTTAAGCCTCCTATCTTTGAAGGCCATCTGGCAGTTGGCAACTGGCGGTCTTTCTATAAAAACCCTGGGCGGTCCCATAGCCATAGCCCAGTTGGCAGGAGAGTCGGCTCAGCAGGGTCTTCTTCCCTTCATAGGTATGATGGCTTTTATATCCGTCCAGCTTGCCATCTTTAACCTCATACCCCTTCCAGTCCTTGATGGTGGGCTTATACTGCTCTTTTTCATAGAATCTGTAAGAAGGAAGCCCCTATCCCCCAAGTTCAAAGAAGTGTGGGTAAAGGCGGGTTATGCCATCATCATAGCCCTTGCGGGCTTTGTGATCATAAACGACATTATTAGGATAATAGGTGGCGGTGGATTTTAGAAGGGCTTACCTGGCACCTTCTCCCAGTCTTTGAGGAAAAGCTCTATTCCCTTATCGGTTAATGGATGTTGGAAGAGCCTTTTGAGCACTTCAAAGGGCATGGTGCATATGTCAGCACCTATGAGGGCTGCTTCAACCACATGCATGGGGTGTCTTACGCTTGCCACTATTATTTCTGTGTCTATTTCGTAGTTGTCGAAGATTTGCTTTATTTCTCTTATAAGCTTCATGCCATCGTTGGAGACATCGTCCACCCTGCCCACGAAGGGGGACACAAAGCTGGCGCCAGCTTTAGCTGCGATGAGGGCTTGTGTAGGCGAAAAAACAAGGGTTACATTGGTAGGAATGCCTTCAGATTCAAGGATTTGAACCGCTTTCATACCCTCGGGCGTCATGGGTATTTTTACCACCACATTGTCTCCAAGTTCTGCCAACATCTTGCCCTCTTTTACCATTCCTTCTGCGTCCCTTGAGACGGTCTCAAGGCTAACAGGGCCATCCACAAGCTGGAGTATCTCCTTTGCAACATCAAGAAAGGGTCTTCCCGTTTTTGATATAAGGCTTGGATTGGTGGTTACGCCATCCAGTATTCCCCACTCAAGGGCTTGCTTTATCTCTTCCACGTGGCCTGTATCAAGGAAGAACTGCATAGTTTATACCTCCTGAAGTATTCTCCGGTGCTTTACAGCACCCACAAACACCCTTTTAATTATACCATCCCTCACCACAAGAGTCGTGGGGGTGGCCACAAGGCCAAGCTCCTGAGCAAGGCGGTATCCTTCCGGTTTTGCCACATCCATCTCAAAGACCTTTACCTTTTCCTTTAGCCTTTCTATTTCTGGCTTCATGAGCTTACATGCCCCGCAACGCTCCGAATAAAAGTACACCACGCCATTCTCGAGCCCTTCAAAGACCTTTCCCTGCATACCTTTACTCCTCCATGTGGCATACAGCTTCAAAATAGACATAAAACCAAAGAACAGAACAAGAAAAAGGGCCGTTAACTTTAAAAGGTCTTCCATGTTAAACTTCTTTGACTGGTTCCATATCCAAGGCTTTCCTAAGCCTTTTTAACTCATGTTCATTGAGGTCTCGCCATTGACCTGGCTTTAGGTCCCCGAGTTTTATGGGCCCTATGGCAACCCTTTTAAGCTTTATAACCCTGTGTCCAAAGTGGGATAAAAATCTCTTGACTATGTGCTTTCTTCCCTCGTGGAATACTACCTCAATAAGACTTTTGTTCTCTTGATGTTTTAAAAGCCTTACGCTATCTGGCTTTGTAAAGCCATCCTCAAGCCTAACACCTTTTTTCATGCGGTTTAGAGTTTCCTTGCCAACAATCCCATACACCCAAACAAGATAGGTTTTTTTCAGCTTGTGTCGTGGGTGCATGATGCGGTTTGCAAGCTCACCGTCGTTGGTAAGAAGGAGAAGCCCCTCTGCGTTATAGTCAAGCCTTCCGGCTGGGTAGACTCTTTCTGGGATATCCTTTATAAGCTCCTCTATGGTTCTTTTGCCATCCTTTGACTTGCCAAGGGCCGTAAGGTAACAGCAGGGCTTGTAAAGGATTATGTATCGGTATGTTGGTTGCTTTACTTCCTTACCTTCCACCTCAACCACGTCCTTTTTAGGGTCCACCCTCCAACCCAGTTCCTTGACCACAAGACCGTTCACCTTTACCTTACCCTGAAGTATTAGCTCTTCTGCTTTTCTCCGTGAGGTAAGGCCACAAAGGGACAGGTATCGATTAAGTCTTACCAATAGCGTTCTTCCTTCCATGGGTCTCCCCTCATGTTGTAGCCCCTCTGTTCCCAAAAGCCTGCTCTATCTTTTTCCATAAGCTCAAGACCCCACACATACTTGGCGCTTTTCCAGGCATAAAGCTTCGGGACCACCAGTCTTAGAGGGTATCCATGCCTGAGGGGTATGGGCTTTCCGTACATCCTGTAAGCAAGTATGCTGTCTTCTTCGTACAGGTAGTCAAGGGGTAGGTTTGTGGTATAGCCTTCAAGGCAGTGGACCATAACATATTTGGCAGAAGGTTCTGGCTTGGCAAGGTCCAAAAGATAACGGGTCTGCACCCCTTCCCACTGCACTTCCTTCACGCTCCAGCGAGTCACGCAGTGGAAGTCCGCGATAAGTTCAACGGACGGCATTTCAAGAAGCTCTTGATAGGTAAACGCAAGGGGGTTTTCCACAAGCCCAAAGAGCTTGAACCTGTAATCCTCCACACTCCACTGGGGGATGTTATCCACTATGTCGTATACTATGGGTGCGGATATCCATTTTTGCCCTGGTGGGAGACGGTCTTCCCTAATGTTTATGTTGCTTATTATCCTTTTCCTCTCCATAGTATAGATAATCATAGGCTTTTGCATACTGGGTAGCAAGGGTTGACATTAAATGAGCAATTACTTACTATTTTAATCATGTTTTATGTATCCAAGGTTAGCATACCCTTCTTCTTTCTTGCAGTTTTTGACCTTCTTTACTCTTTAGCGGTTAAAGGTCTGCACTCTGACATCAAAGTGGTGTGGCTTACGGCAGTATTTGGCTTTATAGCCCATACCATAATGTCTGCCATGTACCAGATCGTGCCAAACTCTCAGGGAAGACCCCTAAGAATACCCTGGCTTTCTTACTTGGTTTTTGGATTTAGTCTTTTTTCCTCTGTGGCTTTTTATCTATTTCAGAGCCTGCTGGGAAGTATCCTTTTTTTGGCAGCTTCTTGTATTTTCCTTCTTCATATTCTAATATCCGTAAGTAATTGGCAACCCCTCACCGTTAAGTTTATTGGTGTTGGAGTGCTTTATCTACCTTTGTCTGGCCTTTTTCTTCTTCTTTCTGAGCTTGGATATGTGCATCCTGCCCTGGCGGTGCATGCCCTTACGCTCGGTTTTATGCTGAAGGTGGTTATGGGGGTGGAATTGGCTTGGATACCCATGCTCTACATGGAAGCCCTAAATTTAAGGCTGGGCATGAGGCTTTTCCATATTAGCCTTTTTGCAGTCCCACTCTTGCTCGTAAGCTTTTATTTCTTAAACTACAAGCTGATTGCTCTTTCAAGCTTTCTTGTGCTGGTGCTTGTAGGCTATTTCCTGTACATTATCTATCTTCTCATGTCAGGAAAAAGAATGCCCAAGGAGATACCGCTCATTGTTAGGTTTCTATTGCTTGCTTTGATAATTCTTCCCTCTGGTTTGCTACTTGGTTTTTTGATGGCTAGTTATGGACTTTCTTCTTACTTGCTTTTGATTCACCTTGACCTTCTTGTCTATGGCTTTGCTGGCATTACCATAATGGGAGGCATGGCTCATCTTTATCCCCGTATTCTTTACGGTTGGAAGTTTGCAGGCAAGGGAAGGGTAGCCATCTCAGACCTTGTGGAAGAAGGATGTCTCAGAAGGATTATGCCCTTACTTCCCATGAGCCTTGCCTGGATGATTTTCGCAGATGTCATAGGTGGTCCGCTCAAATACGCAAATTCTCTTCCCTACACAATACTGTGGCTTCTTTTCCTTAGGAGCGTTCTTTTGAAAGGGCTTCTCTTTCGGCAGGATGATACCACGGGCTGAATCTGCCAAGGCTTTCACGCATTTGATTCAAAACATGGGTCTGTTTGTGGTAACATTTTTAACATTATGAGTTTGCTGGCTGTATACACGGAAGAGGGACAGCTTTTGGAACTTACCAAGGATTATAGGACCATATCGGAAAAACTTGCCGGCTTGGGTGTTAGATTTGAAAGGTGGAAGGCAGACAGGGAGCTTTCTTGGTCTGCAGGTCAAGAAGAAGTTCTTGAGGCTTACAAGGAGGATGTGAAGAGGATAGTTGAGGAATTCCGCTTTAAATCTATTGATGTGGTAAGCCTTACGCCAGAGCATCCCAAAAAGGATGATTTAAGAAATATGTTCCTCTCGGAGCATACCCACTCGGATTTCGAGGTGCGTTTTTTTGTTGACGGTTGTGGCACCTTTTACCTTCATCCCGATGATAGGGTTTATGTTGTTCTGTGCGAGAGGGGGGACTTTATAAGCGTTCCTGCCAACACTAAGCACTGGTTTGACATGGGGACAAAGCCCTTTTTCAAAGCCATAAGGTTCTTCTCGATACCCGAAGGCTGGGTGGCAAACTTTACAGGCTCTGACATCTCCACCAAAATACCTCCTCACGACCAAATACTTGAACTTTTATGATTAGGGCAATTCTTACAGACATAGAAGGGACCATATCTTCCCTCGAATATGTAAAGAGTATCTTGTTTCCCTACTCCAGAGCAAGGCTTGAAGAGTTTCTAAAAAAGCATTGGGAGGAAGAAGCTATAAAAGGAATAATAGAAAAACTGCAGGATAAACTGCAAAGGCCGGTGAATCTAAAAGTGGCGGTAGAGGTCTTCGGGGACTGGGTAGACAAAGACCTTAAAGAACCCACACTCAAGGAGCTCCAAGGTCACATTTGGGAGGAGGGTTTTTTGAAGGGGGAGCTGAAGGGACACATTTACGAGGATGCTTACTCTAAGCTGAGGGAATGGAAGAAGAAGGGCTACAAGCTCTATGTTTACTCTTCTGGTTCTGTGAAGGCTCAGAGACTCTTCTTTGCCCATAGCCAGTATGGCGACCTAAGGGAGCTTTTTGATGGCTTCTTTGACACCTCTGTGGGTGGAAAAAGGGAAAGAGAATCTTACCTGAGGATAGCGGACACGGCGGGGCTTTTGCCGGAGGAGTTTATCTTTTTGTCTGATGTTAAAGAGGAGTTAGATGCGGCAAGGTACTCGGGCATGAACACAATCCTTGTGTCCAGGAATGGCCTAACTGAAGGAGGCCTTCACAGGGTCATCAGTAATTTTTCTGAGCTTGAGCTGTAGAGCCTTTTATTAGAAGACTAAGGGAGTAAAGGACGAAAAGCATACCTCCAATAACCGCAAAAAGGGTTCCAATACCCATAAGGCTCAGTGAGGCAAGCGCAAAGGGGTCGTCGGTGAAAGCGGTGCCGTAGGTCTTTCTGGGGGCGTTCCTTATGCCCGCCAGAAATAGGCCAAAAACGAAGAGGAACATACCCACTCCGTATAGATAGACTTGGGGTATGGTTATGGTGCTTAACCTTGATGTGTAGCGGTAAGACACAAAAAGGCTATATGCTACTGCCATGAAGGCAAGGGTTTGACTTGTTATAACGCCATGGTAATGGGCTGGTATGCTCAGGGTTGACTTCATACCGCTATAACCCGTATCTGGGTTTATGGCATGGGACAGTAGGGATGGCAGGACGCCTGCATAAGCTATAAGCACACCAAGAAGGTACAGAGCTACAGATATAAGGAAGGAAATGGAGTAAAGATTTTTTACCTGCGTCCTGCAGTTTTTAAGAAGATAGAAAATGTGGAAGAATATGGGAATACCAAGCCCCAGCGCATAGCCCAAGTCTGTAAACCTCCTTGCAGTCTCTGATACCGGGTCACCAAATATGATGGGCAAAAGCACATACATAAGACAGAAGGAAAGGAAGAAAAAGCTCATATACCTTAGTCTCCCAAGGGATATTTTTATGCCCTGTTTTTCAAGAAGGTAATACCAGGAATACAGGAGCATGGTGCCGTTTATAAATTGATGTACATGTCCCGGAGCCCAGTAGAGCCTCTCGTAGAAAAGATAAAGCTCGTCTCTGCTACCGGCTTTTGGGATGGAAGTCAGGAAGGCAAAGAACATAAGAATGGAAAGGATTACCCCAAGCGAGGCAAGATGTTCCTTTGGGTCTTCTGAAAAAATGCCTCTTTCCGCATCCCTAATGAGTAAAAAGGCACCTAGCCAGAATCCTACAAAGAAGACTAAAGCACCTAACCAGAACAGGGGATGGTCTATGGTAGGCAGGTAATTGTTGGAAATACCTCTGCCCATGCCCAGGAAGGACACGAGGGCAATCAGAACCAAACCCAAGGTTGAAAAATAGAAGGGTACAGTCAATGTTTTTTGCAAGGTCATCTGCCAAAGAAGTAAACTAAAGGTGAGGAAAAAGCCCACTATAGCTAAGTCCACATGACCTATTATTGCATGGTAAAAGTACCCGGGCGGAACGAGCTTGTAGACCGCCGGAGTTCTCGCCACTGCCGCCACCAGAGCCAAAAGACCCCCAAGACCCAAAGATAGTATGGATAGCAAAAGCCATCTTCTGTACATTTTATCTCCTCATGTCAAAGACCATAATGGAGAAGAGCAGGGCTATGTATAGAACCGAATAGAAAAAGAGAAGCATGCCGTTGGGCTTTTTGGAAAATACAAAGCGTAGTGTAAGCAAGAGGTACAGAAGGCTAAGAAAAAGTGCGGATGTAAAATATACATGTCCAGCCAGACCATATATGGAGGGTAGCAGTGTTATTGGTAAGAGTCCTGCGGTATACAAGAGCGTCTTTATTTTAGTGTGTTCCACGCCCTTTGCCACTGGCATGGTGGGTATCCCCGCTCGTTTGTAATCCTCCGCATACTTTATTGCAAGAACCCAGAAGTGGGGAGGCTGCCAGAGAAACATGATGAGGAAAAGTATCAAGGCTTCAAAGCCCACCTCGCCTTTCACCGCAGAGTAGCCTATGACAGGGGGCAAGGAGCCAGATATGCCTCCTATTTCCGTTGCGAGAGGACTCTTTCTTTTGAGGGCAAGCGTGTACACCACCACGTAAAAGAAGGAAGCAAGAAAAACAAAAAAGGTTGAGAGAAGGTTTACCCTTGACACCATGACCATCGCCGACAGCATTAGCAGGACAACACCCAAAAATAGGGCACTTTTGGGGCTTACTGCACCACTTGGTAGCGGTCTTGTCTTTGTCCTTTCCATAAGGGCGTCTATGTCCTTATCCAAGAACTGGTTGAGAACGGCAGAGCCTGCAGAAGCTAAGCCAGTGCCAAGAAGGGTCCAAAGGACAAGCAATGGGTCAGGAAAGCCCCTTTGGGCAAAGTACATGCCCGTAAGGGTGGTTATAAGAACAAGCACCACTATGCCGGGTTTTGTAAGAGCTATGTAGTCCTTTAACACACTGCTGTAGATTATAGCTTTGCTTACCATGCAGGTTTTACCTTGGGTTCTAGAGTAGATTTTAAAGAAAGGTTGTAGGTTAGCCAAGCAAAAAGGAAAAAGCCCATGGCTGTGTCAAGAAACACCAAGGGCAAGAAAAAGCCGGAAACCACCATGGATATGGCGAACACAAACTGAAGGTTTATGAGGATAAAGGCGGTAAGGGTGGTTTTGTTAAAGTTGGTAAGGAGTGCAAGGAGGAAAGATAGCCATGTAACATAGGATATGTTCCTATGGGCAAACTGAAGGGCCACCTGCCAGTTGTTTAATTCTGGTATAAGTTTACCATTACAAAAGGGCCACTCGTGCCCGCAGGCTTCACCAGAGCCCGTGTATCTAACCAAAACGCCGGTTATCATTGTGGTTACCGCAAAGGCATAAGCCCACCAGGGAACTCCGGCAGTATTTTCTTCCTTTGTCAAAAACCTGTAGGTTAGCACTAGCGCGCCCAGTATTACCATAGATTCGTATATATGAAGGGATTCAAGAAGCATGTGGGAGATATACTTGAGGTTTGGCGCCTCCGATTGTATCATCTTCATGCCCGTCAGGGCTGCAGAGACGGTAAAAAGGAGGGCTATCAGGGAGGTTACTTTGGAAGACCTTGGGGAATTCTTGTGCTTAAACCATACAAATAGGAAAGTAGCAAGTACAAAAATGCCTGCAAGACCGCTTACAGTTCTGTGACCCATCTCTAACTTTGCGGAGGTGTCCTTTGGCAGTTGGAAACTGCCGTAGCAGAGGGGCCAATCGGGGCAGGCAAGGCCTGAGTCTGTGGACCTCACCGCACCTCCCCATATCATCACTATGTAAGTAAAAAGAATGGCAAGCCCAAGAAACAATCTAAGCATAGTTTATAAATTATATCTTATCAAGATGCGTCGGAAGAAAAATTTCGGGCAAGCCTTATGCAGAAACTGTGTGGATGGTCTGATATGGTATGACTGTAAGGAAGCTCTAAGGGCATAAAAGTGTTAGCCTTGCTTGTGGCAGTCTTAGTAGGTGCGGGTCTTATATTCTCCTATGTAAAAGCCAGCAGTAGTGCCGATTCTACTCCGCAGGATTGCACCGTTGTTGTAAAAAGCTTGAGTGAACTCAGGAATACCTTGACAAGCGTCCAGAAGAACAACATGGACAATTTTGTATGCATTCAGGCGGGAACTTACATGGTGACCCAGGCGTTAATCTACAACACAGAGGACGGGATGACGAGCATAGTCTAACCATAAAAGCATTGGACGGTCAAGTAGTGCTTGACGGTGATGGTAAAACGCAAATAATGATTATTGACACCGGTACCGATAATAACGGCAAGGGTGACCGAGCATATATAGTTATAAAAGGCATAACCTTCCAAAAAGGTTTGGCTTCAAAGTATGGTGGCGGTTTGCTTATAAAGACAGGGAATGCAGGGATAACCTTGATAAATAACACTCTCTATGCCAATCAGGCTCATAGTGGTGCTAGTGGCTACTTATATTCATATTCTGGCACTATATATATTGTCAATAATGTGTTCTAAAATAACAGCGTCACGCACCACAGTGGTGGAGTATATGCGCATTTATTTGCGGGTAGTATACTACTTATTAACAACACATTTGTTAGTAATAACGCCTTTGAGTATTATGGTGGTGGAGCATTTGTTCGTGTAGATGAAGAATTTGGAAGTAGAATAGCCCCACGTCATGAAGTAGTGATTTCGATATACAACGACATCTTGTGGCAAAATGTAGCACATGCGGGTGGTAATGATGGAAACGACCTATATATAGATAGCTATGGCGACCGTGACGATTGACCACCTGAGTTAGACCTTTACAATAATAACTTCTCTGGGAATGCGAACTTTGGTGTTAAGATAGGAGACCCATATATTAAGTCAGAAGACCTGTATACAAGGCGAATGCTAATAGTTACATATGAACAAGCTGGCAACATTACAAGCAGACACAAAGTTCGTAGGGGTTGCAGACTTCAGACTAAAAGAGGGCTCTCCCTGTATAGATGCAGACAGGAATGATGTTCCAGAGCTTCCACCGACGGACAGGGACGGAAAGCCAAGAATCAACGGTCGTGCTTTGGATATAGTGACTTACGAGTTTTAGCGCACTGGTTAAACCTCAGTAGGCTGTATGAGAAGCTCCCTTAAGTATTTAGTAAGGTCTTCCCTAAGGTCATCTCTCTGTAGTGCAAACTCAAGCATGGTTTGCAGGTAGCCCATTGGTGTACCCGTGTCGTAAACCTTGGAATCTATCTTGATAGCGTAAACCGCCTCCTGTTCAAGAAGTAGCTTGATGGCATCTGTAAGTTGTATCTCTCCGCCTTTGCCTGGCGCTGTTATCTTTAATTTTTCGAAGATTTTGGGCGTAAAAAGGTACCTTCCAACGATGGCAAGTCTTGATGGGGCTTCTTCGGGCTTTGGCTTTTCCACAAGGTCGTCGATTATGTAGATGTCCTTCTCTATGTGCCTACCATCTATGATACCGTATTTGGAAACCTCTCTTTGTTCCACCTCAAAGACCGCTATTACGCTCTTACCAAACCTTCTGTAGACTTCCGTCATTTTCATCAGCACATTATCCTCGTCCTTTAGAATTACATCTCCAAGGCAAACTATAAAGGGTTCATAACCCACTGCAGGTTCCGACACCAGCACCGCATGACCAAGTCCAAGTTGTTCTTTCTGTCTTATGTATATAGGATTTATCAGCCTGCTTATCTCCATTATGTTTTTAAGAAGCTCTTTTTTTCCACACTGTTCAAGGTGCTTCTCAAGGTCCGTGTTTATGTCAAAGTGGTGTTCTATGGGTCTTTTGTGTCTTCCCGTCACAAAGATTATGTTGTCAATGCCAGCTCCCAAGCACTCCTCTACTATGAATTGTATTACAGGCTTGTCGATTATTGGAAACATCTCCTTTGGCATTGCCTTTGTTGCTGGCAAAAACCTGGTCCCCCAGCCTGCCACTGGCAAGACAGCTTTCCTCACCTCCATATCTATACCTCCTACATAAGGTTCATCTTCTTCAAAAGGTTTGCTACTTCTTTATCTCTTTCCGCTGTGTTTCTAAGGGCTTCCAGTAGAACCTGCACTTTTTCTCTATCCTTGCCTAAACCTTCTTCTATCTTCTTCATCTTTTCCTCAAAGGGTCTTACCATGGTTCTTCTGTCCCAAAGGGCAAAGCCTATAGTAACTCCAGTTATGCTTACAAATATACCGGAGAGTATCCAAAGAAAGTTGACGAGGTCATCAATGCGTTTTTCCACCTGCTCAAACCTTTTGTCCACCTGCTCAAATCTTTTGTCCACTTGCTCCATGAAAACCTTCAAAGTAGCTTTTAACTCGGCCACATCCCTGAGGAGTTGTTTTTCTTCTTCTTGCGTCAATGCAAAGGATAGACTGAGAATTGCAAATATGGTGGCTAAAACCCTAAAAAGCATAAAACTCCCTCTATTTTAGAATATACTCTATCATGAGCTGACAGGCAACGGGATTTGCAAAGCTTCCTATCCTTTCGGAGAAAAACTCTCTGTCCTGAATTATCCTTTCCAACAGATTTAGAACTCTATCCAGGCTTGCATCCCTTTCCTCCAGAACAAGACCCCCGCCTAAACTTTCAATTTCTTTTGCGTTGTAAAGCTGGTGGTTGTAAACTGCATGGGGAAAGGGTACGAAAAGGGCAGGAATTTGGTAAAGGGACAGCTCCGTTATGGAGCTTGCGCCTGCTCTACTTATGGCTATAGTG
>JAOAIS010000003.1 GCA_026414575.1 Aquificaceae bacterium
AAACAACCTTCGGAGCGTATTGGGAAGTCTGAAGGCTATAAAAAAGGCATCTGTTATATGAGAAACACCAAAATGGTAGGCTATAAGGGCATCCCTTACATAGCCGAGGACCCTGCTAAGAAGGGTGGCAATTGAAAAGGCGAGGGAGTGCTTTATAAGGCTCATAATTTACCTAATTTCCCTATAAACTTCCCAAACATCTTCTGGGTTGTAATTGGCACACGGGAAGAAAGTTCTATGCGAAGCACTGTCTCTGGAGGGAGTGTGGTATATTTCACCTACTTTTCTTATCTTTATGGCTTCCGTCCTGATTACATACACCGCAGGCGGTAAGTATTTAAACTTCTTGATGGTGTTCAATAAATCCTCTAAGTCTTCAAAAACGGACAATCCACACATCTTACACCTTTCAATTTCCCCATTTCCCCTCCTTCTGAAGATATTAGGACTGGATAGAAAGTATGGATAATCATCCTTTTCATTTCTCTTGAACCTGTAGTATTCTTTTGCCAGCCTCTTTGACCTTTTTAAGATTTTCTTCGGACAACTTTGAAATATTAATGCTTTCTCTTCTCAGCCTTGCGTTTTCTCTAAAGTCATAAAGTATGCTAATTTCATTCTGGATTTCTGTTGGAATTTTGTTCTTTAACTTCACTTCCATTTCAATATTTTCGTTATCCTCCAAAAGCTCAGAAACTTTAAAGCTGACCCCTTTTAGGCTCACTGATTTAACCCCTACATTTTCCAAAAAAGCCACCAGTTCTCCCTTTATATTTTTCATTCAAGCCACCATAGATAACTCGTATGAGGTGCTTGGAATTCCCTTGTACATGGGAGAGAATTGTCTTATATTGTCTTCCTCTGATGCGTAAACCAAGTCTTCAAAGCTAATTTTCAGCAGTTTCCTAAAGGGATTCTTAAACATTTTCACGAAACTTTCATAAATTTTGTGTTCTCCTGCCCCTATTTTTACATTTGAGTCGGGAAACTGATAACTCGTTGGGTCCGTTGGAGTGAGTTCAAACCTTCCGTAGTCTTCATAACTTCTCTTTACAACGCTTATGTTTCCGCTTTCAAAGACTGCACCTATGGGCTTGATGCCTTTAAGGTAGCCAGCGAGGGATTTCTTATTTTTTACCTCTACCAAAAACCACAGCTCTCCGTCCTCCTCGTCCTTGATCCAAAGGGCGTATAACTCACCGTCCTCGGATACGAGCTCAACGGGTAGGTCAATAACGGATACAACAACGAACCTTTTGAGTTGACCTTTTACCTCTACTTCCTCGTAGTCCCAATAGTAGTCTCTCATCTTGCTTACCTTTCTATGGTGCCGGAGGCGGGAGTCGAACCCGCACGCCCTCACGGGCACTGCCCCCTCAAGACAGCGCGTCTGCCAGTTCCGCCACTCCGGCTTGGGCATATTATTATACACCATGGATTTGACACTGCCAAGACTTTATGCCATCACGGACTGCAAAAGATACCCCGATTGGTTAGAAAGGTTGGAAAAACTTCTAAAGAAGGGCATAAGAATGGTTCAGCTCAGAGAAAAAGACGCCTCGGGCGCACATTATTACAGGCTCGCTGTGCAAGTCAGAGGGCTAACCAAGTTTTACGATGCACTGCTTTTTATAAACGACCGATTAGACATAGCGATGGCGGTGGGAGCGGATGGCGTCCACTTGCCAGATAGTAGCTTACCTCCCAAAGTTGTAAAGAACATAAACCCTAAGATTTTGGTAGGATACTCCGCCCACAGTCTGGAGAGGGCTCTTTGGGCACAGAGCCAAGGCGCAGACTTTGTAACTTTGAGCCCCATCTTCAAAACCCAATCCCATCCAGAAGTTGAGCCTATAGGTTTGCAAAAACTAAAAGAAGCATCTGAAAAGCTTTCCATTCCAGTGTATGCCCTAGGTGGTATAACATGGGAAAAAATAAAGCTTTGCTACAAAAACGGAGCCTACGGTGTGGCTGGCATAGGCATGTTTTTTGACCATGTTGATAGTGATTGGGGGTCCAACGGGTAGCGGTAAATCGGAAGTCTGCTGTGCCTTGGCTAAGAGGATAGGGGCAGAGATAATAAGCGCAGACTCCATGTGCGTTTACAGACACATGAACATAGGCACATCCAAACCTCTGGAGTGTATTAAGGAGATAAAACATCATCTTGTGGATGTGGTGGAACCCGGCCAAGTCTTTGACGCCAAAATCTTTGAGAAGATGGCTCTTGACGCCATAGATAAGGCGCAGAAGGTTGGAAAAGCAATCATAGTATGCGGTGGCACCTACCTCTACCTGCAGGCTCTTTTGTACGGCATTGAAGATACGCCAGAACCAGACTGGAGCCTAAGAAATAGGCTTTACATGTTGGCTCAGCAGAAGGGTAGCCAATACCTCCATCAAAAGCTGAGGATAGTTGACCCCATTTATGCCCTCAAGGTTTCGCCAAGGGACACAAGGAGGATAGTCCGTGCCCTTGAGGTATTCATAAACTCTGGCAAGTCTTTCTCTTCCTTTCACCGATGGAACAGGCCAAGATCGGAGTTTGCCGGTTTTTACCTCCACTGGAGCTGGGAGAGTCTAAGCTTAAGAATTGAGGAAAGGGCAAAGAGTATGCTGAATGCAGGCCTCCTTCAAGAGCTTAGAGGTCTTATGGGGATGGGCTTTGAGAGCTTTATTACATCGACCCAAGCCATAGGATACAAAGAATTCATACCCTACCTAAAGGGTAGCAAAAGCTTGGAGGAGTGCTTTGGTGAAATGGTAAGGAACACAAAGGAATATGCCAAAAGACAGATAAGATGGTTCAATAGGCAGAGCTGGACAAAAATAGACATGGAAAGGCTGGGAGTTGAGGGTGCAGTAGAGGAAATTTTAAAAAGCTTAGACATCCGTCCCTCCCAAAACCATTGACCTTATCCTTAGAGTGGGCTGGGCATCGGTGACAGGCACTCCCTGACCCTCTTTTCCGCAGGTTCCTATGCTCCAGCCAAGGTCAGAACCAACCGCATCCACATCCTGAAGCGCCTTTGGACCATTTCCTATGAGGGTAGCGGACCTTATGGGATAGGTTATCCTACCATCTTCTATCATGTATCCTTCCATTACCTCAAAGACAAAGTCTCCCGTAACCGTGTTTACCTCTCCACCGCCCATTTTCACAACAAGGACGCCTTTTTTTGTGTCCGCTATTATGTCTTCTGGATTTTCTTTGCCAGAGGCTATGTAGGTGTTGGTCATCCTGACCATGGGCACATGGGCGTAGCTTTGCCTTCTACCATTGCCCGTCGAACTTCTACCCTCCCTCATGGCGGTCAACCTGTCATACATGTAGCCAACGAGGTAGCCCTTCTCTATGAGGATGGTTTTTTGAGAAGGTACGCCTTCGTCGTCTACCGAGAAAGAGCCATTATGACTTTCGTAAGTGGCGTCGTCTATGACCGTTATGAGCTCGCTCGCCACTTTTTGACCAAGTTTGCCCCTGTAGACGGAAAGTCCTTTCTGAACCAGGTCTGCTTCAAGGCCGTGTCCTACAGCCTCGTGTATCATGGTGCCCCCCGCCTGGCTTGCCAGTACTACCGTAAAACTTCCTGCGGGTGCAGGCCTCGCCTTTAACATGAGAAGGGCCCTTTCCGTTGCCTTCCTAGCTACTTCCTCTGGGCTAATCCTCTCAAAAAGCTCAAAACCGCCCCTTATACCCACAGATTCGTAACCTCTTTGCATTAGGCCATCCTCCTGAGCGGTAACATCCACGAAAAAGACCACCCTCTTCTGCACATCTTCCGCCATCTCACCAAGGCTGTTTATAATGAGAATTTCCCTGGACCTGTCCATGAGTACCACCATTACCTGTTTTACCTTGTCTCCGTAGCTCCTTGCAGTTTCGTTGGCTCTGTGAAGAAACTGGGTCCTGTAGTTTATGTCCTTCTCGTCTGGGTCTATTAGGAGATTTGTCCATCCTTTTATATGCCTTTGTCCCACCTTGACAGGACCGTAACCGTGTCCCCTTGCAAGGGTACGCACTATTTCCATGAGGTTTTCGTAGCTGGGTTCTGTCGTGTAGCCGTAGTAAGTTTTCCCTTCCTTTATCAGCCTTATGCCTACACCTTCCTCCAAACCCCATTGAACCTTGTCTATCTTGTTGTCTTCCAAGTGCATCCTGCAAAGACGCACCCTCTCGTAGAATATCTCACCGTACTCCCCACCTTGAGAAAGAAGGTTGGAAAGTAAAAATCCAGACTTCTCTTTGAGCATGTCCTTTACCATATTAAGACCTCCAAGGATTAAAAGTATAATGCCTGAGCGGTCTTACCATGACGGGAATTAGTGCCTTGAAGGGTCATACAAAGTTTTAATGAAACCTGAGAATTTAAAGAAAGTTTTGGCGGGCATTATTGTGTTAAAATTTTAGGCATGGGCGTGAAAATAGACATCAACAGCGTTCAGAGGGATATGTTTATAGAACACAACGGCATGCCCCACAGAGTACTGGACTACGAGCACGTAAAACCGGGTAAGGGTCAAGCTTTTGTGAGGGTAAAAGTCAAGAACATGCAAACGGGCAACGTAATAGAGATAACCTACAAGTCTTCCGATGCCATAGAATTGGCAGATTTTGAGCAGGTCTTTGCGGAATATTCCTACAGCGACGGCGATTATTACTATTTTGTGAGTCAAACAACCTACGAGATGGTGCCCGTGCTCGCAGAAAACATAAAAGAAGAAGTTAAGTTCCTAAAAGAGGGTATGACGGTGGTGGTATTTTTATACAAGGGGCAACCCATAGGGATAGAGCTTCCCAAACAGGTGGAGCTTGCGGTGGTAGAAACAGAGCCTTCTTTCAAGGGTGATACGGCTGCTGGCGGTTCAAAGCCGGCAAAACTCGAAACGGGAGCGGTAGTTCAAGTGCCCTTTTTTGTGAAGGAAGGTGATGTAATAAAGGTGGACACGCGCACAGGAGTTTACATAGAAGTGGTAAAGAGGGCTTGATGGATAAGGATTTCATAAGGGAAATCATAAATCTGGTAAAAGAAAGCCACATAAAACAGATTAGCTTGGAAACGGAAGGTTTGAAGCTGACAATAGAAACCCATCAACCAGAGCAGATAAAAAGGGTAGAGGTTGCTCACAAAGATATACAGCATCAAGAGGTAACATCTGTATGTAAAGACTCCTCCGAGGAGGGTCTCCATACGATAAAAAGCCCTCTTGTTGGCACATTTTACCGAGCTCCTGCACCTGATGCACCGCCCTTCGTAGAGGTGGGTGACATAGTCTCGCCGGGTCAAGTCCTGTGTATAGTGGAAGCCCTTAAGGTGATGAATGAGATAGAGAGTGATGTAAGGGGCAAGGTGGTAAAAATCCTTGTAGAAAACGGTGAAACTGTTGAATACGGACAGCCCCTTTTCCTCATAGATACCAACGCCTGAAGATGGAAAGGAAGGAAGTCCAGTTAAGACTTTCTGAACTTGAAGATACCTTCGTAGCCCAGACCACCTATGGCGAGCTCCTTGTGGGTGAAAAGGGTCACAGACCTATGGAAATGTTGTTAGTTGCCCTTGCAGGCTGTGGGGGCGTGGATGTGTCCAACATACTGAGAAAGAAAAGGCAAGAGGTGAGGGACATAAAAATCCATGTGGAGGGCTACAGAAGGAAGGAACATCCAAAGATATACGAAAGGATAAGCCTTAGATACAGCGTTTACGGAAGGAACATAAGGGAAAAGGCGGTGGAGGATGCAATAAAACTCTCTCTCGAAAAATACTGCAGTGTATACGCCATGCTCAAACCTTCC
Source organism: Aquificaceae bacterium (assembly GCA_026414575.1). Lineage (GTDB taxonomy): Bacteria > Aquificota > Aquificia > Aquificales > Aquificaceae > Pampinifervens. The sequence goes on from JAOAIS010000003.1 coordinate 5,795, forward strand.
TGCTCAATAGAAGTGTCCTTTGAGGTTATAAATGAGGCTTAAAGGTTTTTGGGAAACTCACAAGAAAGCTCTTGTCTCTTATATGATGGCGGGCTATCCCGACTATGAAACCTCCTTGGAAGCTTTTCGCATTCTCTTAAAAGAAGGCTCCCACATACTGGAGATAGGCTTCCCCTTCTCAGACCCAGTGGCAGACGGTCCAACCATACAGTTGGCCCACGAGGTTGCCCTCAAGGGTGGCACAAAATCCAAAGAAGTCTTTGAGCTAACCCTTAAGCTAAGGAAGGATTTCCCAAACACGCCCTTTCTTCTGATGACCTACTACAATCCCGTCTTCAGGATGGGTCTTGAAAACTTTTGCAAAAGGGCTGTAGAGGCAGGCATTGACGGATTTATAGTGCCAGACCTCCCACCAGAGGAGGGCGGGGAGCTTAAAAAAGTTTGTGATTTTTATGGTCTTTCCCTTGTGTTCCTTGCCTCACCCACAAGCACCCAAGAAAGGTTAAGACTCATATGCGATGCCTCCCACCATATGGTTTACTTTGTATCTCTTACAGGAACAACTGGCGCAAGGGAAATCCTGCCCATGGATAGGCTCGTGGAAAAGCTGGGGTTTTACCGTTCCATCTGTCAAAAGCCTGTTGTGGTTGGCTTTGGCATCTCAAAACCAGAGCAGGCAAGGGATATATGCAGGTTTGCGGACGGTATAGTGGTAGGAAGCCACTTTGTCAAGCTGGCAGGGGAAAGAAAAATTGAAGAGCTTGCAAGGAGTGTAAGGGATATAAGCAAAGCAGTGTTAGAATATTAAACCCATGCTCTTTTGGAAGAAGTCTCAAGAGGAAAAACTTGCGGAAAGGGGAGACAAGAGCGCCATACTGGCGCTGGTGGAAAAGGGCAAAAAGGAAAGAGCTATAGAAATACTGGAGGGTTTCAAAGATAACCCGGAACTGAGGGGACTTCTTTTTAGGCTTTACATGGAGGAGGGAAAGTATTACTATGCCTACCAGCTTATAGAACACTACGATCCCAATCTGGCAAGTGCAAAGGAAAAAGCCCTCATATACGAAAGGGTTGGAGAACTCGAAAAGTCAGCCCATGAGTACGCAAAGCTTGGCGATTGGGAAAGTCTAAAAAAAGCGGGTCTACTCCTATGGCAAGCCAAAAAACCCCAGCAGGCTCTTGAGATGATGGAAAGGGCCCTAAGGCAGGTGCCAGCCATAAAAAGGCAGGAGGTGGAGGAAACCCTTAGGGAAATGAAGGAGGGGCTTGGTCTTTTGCAGAAGGAGGGGCTTTTTGAAAGGCTCCGAAGAGGTTTAAAAAAGACCAAAGAAGCTGTAGAGCTTGGCATTCTCTTTGCAGGCAGGAAGATAGAGGAGGGGCTTTTTGAGGAGCTCGAAGAAAAGCTTTTAAAGGCGGATGTGGGCAGCAAAACCGCCTTACACCTGGTGGAAGAGCTAAGAAAAGAAGCCTTGAGGAAAAACCTCAAAACCTCCGACCAACTCTCCGAATACTTTAAGAAGCTCCTTCTGGAACAATTGTCTAAGTGCGAGGCAGGCCTAAAAGAGCCTCACAAAAGCAAGAGTGTTTATCTTTTCTTGGGTGTAAACGGCTCCGGTAAAACCACCACCATAGGCAAGCTATCCCACAGGTTTGTAAAAGAAGGCAAAAGGGTTCTTCTTGCGGCGGGAGACACCTTTAGGTCCGCCGCCATAGAACAGCTTGAGGTCTGGGCAAAAAGGAGCGGTGCGGATATAATAAAAAAGCAGGAAGGCTCAGACCCCGCCTCTGTAGTTTACGAAGCCATGCAAAAGGCTATGGAGGAAGATTATGATGTCATACTCATAGACACGGCGGGCAGATTACACACAAAGGAGCCCCTCATAAGGGAGCTTCGTAAGATAAGGGACATAATAAAGAGGTTCTTTCCAGAAGAGCCCACGGAAACCCTTCTTGTGTTGGATGCCACCATAGGTCAGAATTCTATACAGCAGGCAAAGGTCTTTAAGGAGGCTGTGGAGGTTACCGGAGTAGTGCTTACTAAGCTGGATGGCTCGGCAAAGGGAGGGGCAGTTGTCCCCATATGCAGGGAGCTAAACCTTCCCGTAAAACTAATAGGAGTTGGCGAGGGAATAGAGGACCTCCAACCCTTTGATGCAAAAACCTTTGTAGAGGAATTGGTTGCTTAGGAGGTGGACATGTTTCCAGAAGAGCTTGTAAGGGTTCCAGAAGTGCCATCCGGAACCTTTGAATTGCCCACCATGCCCCTAAGAGACCTTGTGGTATTCCCTACCATGGTAGTTCCCCTCTTTGTGGGTAGGGGCTTTTCCATTAGGGCGGTGGAAGAAGCCCTAAAAAGAGACAGGCTCATATTCTTAGTGCTTCAAAAGGACAAGACCCAAGAGATGCCTGGCAAAGAGGACCTTTATGCAATAGGCACAGTAGCTCATGTCATAAGGTCTGCATCCATAGAAGAAAACCGGTTAAAAATACTCGTTCAGGGTATAAAAAGGGCAAGACTCTTAGATTACAAACAGGGAGATGAGTTCTTTATTTCTACCCTTGAACCTCTGGAAGAGGAGGAGCTGGAGCCCGAGGGAATGACGGATGAAATAAGGGCATACATAAGGTCCCTAAAAGAACAGCTCGATACCGCAGTATCCCTAGGCAAGCAGGTGATCCCCGACCTGCTAATGCTTATAAAGGACCTGGAAGAACCCGGCAGGATAGCAGACCTTACCGCCTCCATACTGGAGATAAAGTCCGCAGAAGCCCAGACGGTTTTAGAAACCCTTGATGTGGTTGAGAGGCTAAAGCTCGTGCATCAGATGCTTCAGAAGGAGGTGGGCCTTCTGGAGGTCCAAAGCAAAATTAGAGGTGTTGCAAGGGAAAAAATAGAGAGGGAGCAAAGGGAATACTTCCTACGCCAACAATTAAAAGCCATACTGGAGGAGCTTGGGGAAGGCGATGAAAAAAGGGCGGAAATAGAGGAATATAGGAAAAAGCTAAGCAAATTAAGGATGTCAAAGGAATCCAAGGAGGAGATAGAAAAGCAAATAAGGAGGCTGGAAAGACTGCACACTGAATCTGCGGAAGCGGGGGTTTTGAGAACTTGGCTTGAGTGGGTTCTTGACCTTCCTTGGGACAAAAGCACAAAGGACAGGTATGACCTGGACAAGGCGAGGGAAATTTTGGACAGAGACCACTATAACCTTGAAAAGGTAAAGGACAGGATAATAGAACACCTTGCGGTAAAAAAGCTAACAAGGGGTAAAAGCCACACGGTGCAGATACTATGTTTTGTAGGTCCTCCCGGTGTGGGCAAGACCTCCTTGGGAAGGTCCATAGCCGAGTCCCTTGGCAGGAAGTTTGTGCGCATATCCCTAGGTGGTGTAAGAGATGAGGCAGAGATAAGAGGGCATAGGAGAACCTATGTTGGCGCTATGCCGGGCAGAATCATACAAGCAATAAAGCAGGCAGGCACAAAGAATCCCCTTATAGTTCTTGATGAGGTGGACAAGCTTTCCTTCTCCTTCCAAGGAGACCCTTCTGCGGCTCTTCTGGAAGTTCTTGACCCAGAGCAGAACAAAAACTTTGTGGACCTCTACATAGGTCTGCCCTTTGACCTTTCCGAGGTTTTCTTCGTATGCACCGCTAACAGGGTAGATACCATACCCAGACCACTGCTGGACAGGATGGAGGTCATACAACTCTCTGGTTATTCAGAAGAGGAGAAGGTGTTCATCGCCAAGAACCACTTACTACCCAAGCTACTACCAGAACACGGTTTTAAGGACAGCGAGGTTTTGTTTGACGATGAGGCCCTTCTCGAGGTCATAAGAGGTTACACGAGGGAATCCGGCGTCAGAAACCTCCAGAGGCAAATAAGCTCCATCCTAAGAAAGCTTGCCCTCAAGCGTTTGAAGGGTGAGTCACTGCCCTTTCACATTAAAGCTCAAGATATAAAGGGCTTTCTTGGTGTTTCCAAAAGACACACAATATCGGAAGAAAAGCCCATGGTAGGCATAGCGGTAGGCCTTGCATGGACGGAGGTAGGAGGAGAGATAATGCTCATAGAAGCTACAAAGTTTAGGGGAAAGGGAAGCCTTATTCTAACTGGTTCCCTTGGGGATATAATGAAGGAATCTGCACAGGCAGCTCTTTCTTACATAAAGTCCAAGGCAGAGGAATACCAGGTGGACCCAGAAATCTTTTCACAGGTGGATGTGCACATACATGTCCCAGAGGGTGCAGTACCCAAGGACGGCCCCTCTGCAGGTGTAACCCTCGCAACAGCTCTCCTTTCCCTTTTCACAGGCAGAGAGGTAAGGACGAATGTGGCTATGACTGGTGAAACTACTCTTAGGGGTAGGGTTTTGCCCGTAGGTGGGCTAAAGGAAAAGATATTAGCCGCAAAAAGAGCAGGCATTTACGAGGTTATCCTGCCATCCAAAAATAGGGATGAGGTTATGGAGGACCTTCCTGAGTATGTCAGGGACAAAATGAAGCTGAACTTTGTTGAGAGTCTTGAAGAAGTTTTTGATATAATCTTTAGAAAACGCTAAGGAGGTGAACAAGAGTTGGCTATAGTTCAGATATTTGAAAACGAACCCTTCGAGAAAGCCTTTAAAAGGTTCAAAAGAATCGTAGAGAAGGAAGGTATACTAACAGAAGTCAAAAGAAGGCAATTCTACGAAAAGCCCAGCGAGAAGAAGAAAAGAAAGGAAAGGCAAGCAAGGAAAAGGATAATCAAAGCCCTTAAGAAGAGGAACCTCCTTTAGTCTCCCCGATTTTGTAGGCTTTTAGCAATTCCCTTTGTTCTTCTATTATAAATTTCCTTATGTAGTCTTCTTCCGCCTTGGTTATGTTGTCAAACTTCACGCCCAAACAGGTTTTCTCCGTTCCGCTTCTTATGTTTTTGACAGTGCCATTGACTTTTATGGAATAGGACCTTAGCTCAAAGTGAATAAACACCTTGGCTTCTGGTTTAACCTCCACATAACTGTAAAAACAAACTCTTACCCCTTGAGTGCTTATATCCTCTATGGTGGCTTCCATGACGCTCTTTGGTTCCTCAAGCAAAGCCTGGGTCATGTCCGAGTATATGTAAATCTTTGCAGGTATCTTTACACGCCATCTAAGGCTTTCCCTTAGTTGTATCTTGGATAATTGCTCCGTATGGTAAAGCACAAGGACAAGCTTTGTCCCATCCCTATAAGTTCTAAGCACCTCGCCCTGAAAATAGTAGCGCCCGTCACCTTCCCTTAAGAAAGAGAATTTGACCTTGTCTCCGGGCTTTATGTTTTGCATTGGCGTGTCCAAAAGAGCTATGTGTAATTCAAGCTCGTTCTTATCCCAAACCGCAGAACCGTAGGCTGAACTCTCAAAAGTAACAAAGCCAGTCTGGTAAAGGTCTATATCCCTTGTGCTGCTTAGAGGCAGGAACCAAGGTAAGGTGTCATACCTCAATTTCTTCCTGATTTGGGCAATCACATCTATCTTAGAAATGTCTTCCCTCACCAGCTTATTTATGCACTTTTCGAAAACTACTTTGGCTTGAAGTATCTTGACTGGCTCTTTTGCTATGCTCGCACACTTCCACAAAAGGGCTATTTCCGATTCCAAGAGTCCAAATGCTTTGCCCATGTTGAAAAAGTCCCTTTTGAGGTCCATCTTGGCTTTGTACCTTGACCACCAGTAGGGAAGAAGGATTAAAAGCCCAACCGCAAGGGAAAATCCAAACAGAACAAAGAGCACATCGGAAAGACTTGGCGTCTTGAACATGTACCTTGTGGCTTCCCTGAAAGTTTCAAGGCCTCCCTGATAATTCATTCTCTCACCCTACTTTAAAATCTATCTTCTATGTATCTTTCTGCCTCTATTGCTGCAATACAGCCATCACCAACCGCCACAGCCACCTGACCAGTTGCACCGCTTCTACAATCGCCGGCGGCAAAAACCCCCTCCATGGAAGTCCTCATTCTGTGGTCCGTCAGTATATAACCATTATCGTCAAGCTCAAGAGTTCCCTTAAGGAAGCCCGTGTTTGGTTCAAGACCTATGAAAATAAACACACCCTCAAGCTGCAGTTCGGACAAGCTGTTGTCCTTTGTATCTCTTAGTATAAGCCTTTCCACAAAGTCCCTGCCCCTAATCTCCTCCACCACCTTATTTGGCACAAAGGTTATCTTAGGGTTTGAAAAAACCCTATCCTGAAGTCTTTTTTGAGCCCTCAGCTTGTCTCTTCTATGCACAAGGTATACCCTGCTTGCAAACCTTGTAAGAAAAAGGCTCTCCTGGGCGGCAGAATCGCCTCCACCTACCACGGCTATTGGCACTCCATCAAAGAGGGCCCCGTCACAGGTAGCACAGTAAGAAACTCCTCTATTCAAGAACTCCTCTTCGCCTGGGACTCCGAGCTTTCTTGGGTTGGAACCTACCGTAAGTATGAGAGTCTTGCCCCTCAAAAGCTCTCCCGTTCTTAAATAAACAAGAATTTCCCTTTCAAGCTTTTCAACCCTTGAAACCTCCCTCCTGACAAGGCAAAGACCAAAGCGTTCCGCCTGTTCCTTAAACTTAAGAGTTAACTCCTTACCGCTTATACCGTCGGGAAAACCTGGGTAGTTTTCCACTAAGTCTGTCAGGGCTATCTGACCTCCTAAAGTGCCCTTTTCAAGAAGCAGTGTATTTAGCTTTGCCCTTGCGCAGTATAGACCTGCGGTCAAACCAGCTGGACCACCACCAACTATAATCGTATCGTAGAGAATTTCTTCTGATAATTCAACGGTCATATATGACTGTTTATCATCTGTCTAAGAGCCTCTTTGGGCTGAACCCCTATGCGGGTATCCACCACATCTCCGTTCTTGAAAAGCATTATGGTTGGTATGGCTCTTATGCCGTATCTCATAGCTATGTTAGGGTTTTCGTCAGTGTTTAGCTTTCCAAACTTAACCCTTTCACTCATTTCTGTGGCGAGCTCTTCTATGATAGGTGCTATTATCCTGCAGGGTCCGCACCAGGGGGCCCAGAAGTCTACCACTACTGGCACTCCTGAGTTTATTACTTCTGCCTGCCAGTTGCTTTCTGTAAGCACTATGACACTGCCTGACATGTTACACCTCCTTATTCAGGATTTCATAAATTTTCACCGCCCTTTCGTCCTTTATGTAGTAACAAACTATGGACCCATCCCTCTTACACCCGACAATGCCCTTATTCCTAAGAATGCTTAGATGTTGAGATACATTGGGTTGCGATGTGTTGAGTAGGTCGCTAAGGTTTTTAACACACTGCCTTCCTTCGATTAGCACAGATATTATCCTCAACCTTATGGGATGGGCAAGGGCCTTTAGAAATTCTGCCCACTCTTCCAGCCTTTCCTCACTCAAGACTTCTACATGCATGCTGACACCTCGCTTGCTTATATTCTATCATACTAATATGGAAAAGTTAAAACTTTACAGAAGGCGGGCAAGACAGCTTTATTACATCTTCTTACTGTCGCCAAACATCATCTTAATCGCATGTCTGCCTCTGTACCCCTATTTTAAGCTGCCCCTTCATCCTAACCTCTCCCTTTTTAGTCTATTTTTCATACTTGGTCTGGGGCTCATAAGCTTACCCATCGCCTATCTCATCAAAAAAAAGTTTTTCCCAGTAGATACCTCCTCGGACCACTACTGGAGCTACACCGCAACAAGGGGTTATTTTTGGGTCTTTACGCTATGCCTTTTGCCCTTCCTCTTTTCTCTTATATTTTTTGTAGCCATTGCCCAAATGAGGATTCTACTTCTTGGTTATAGCTTGAGCCTTTGTGGTTTAATATTATTAAAGCCAAAAGAGGAGGACCTAAAATGAGAAGAGAGGAGGTTATTCAGAAGCTGCTCGAGGAAAACAAGGAATTCAGATACCACTACGAAAAACACCACGAGCTTGATGCCACCATTGATAAACTGGAAAAGCACCATCCTATGACCCACGAGCTTGAGATGGAAATAGAAAGGCTCAAGAGAGAAAGACTTTATCACAAAGACATTATGGAGTACATGATAAACGAGCACATGAAAGCTCACACATGAAAAGTCACACCTCCTATCTTACCTTTCAAACCAAGAACAGAAAAGAGCTCGTAAAAATAACAGAAGATGTCAAAAGGGTTGTAGAGGAGTCCGGCATAAGGGAGGGCTTGTGCTTAGTATCCTCCATGCATCTAACCGCCTCGGTAATAATTCAGGATGATGAGGAAGGTCTGCACAAAGACATATGGGAGTGGCTCGAAAAGCTTGCGCCCTACAAGGAAGATTATAAGCATCACGCCGCAGGAGAGGATAACGGCGATGCCCATCTTAAAAACCTCGCTACCCATCTGCAAGTGGTTGTCCCCGTAACCAATGGAAAGCTGGACCTGGGGCCTTGGCAAGAGATATTCTATGCGGAGTTTGACGGAAAAAGGAAAAAGAGGGTAGTTATTAAAGTGATAGGGTTTTAAAGGCCTCTTCCCTCTCTTTACACTTTTCACAAGAACCACAGGGAATTATCTTATCCCTATGTTTTTTGGGTTTTATGCAGGATAAGGTTTTTTCAAGGGGCACTTTGTTAAAAAACCTCCTTATTACCTCATGCTTGTGCAATCCCATGAAAGGAGTTAAAAGTTTAACTTCTATGAGTTTTTGGAGGTTCTGCATGTATTCGGGATTATTGTCGGGAAAGGGGTAAAGACCAAGGCTTCCAATGGCTACATGTCTTATTCCTTTCAAAAGGGCGTAAATACTCGCTGAAGTTAAAAGGCTTAGGTTTCTAAGGGGTATGTATAGGTCTTTTTCATGCCTTCTTGAATCCGCCAGCTCTGGGTTTAAAGATGGGATGATTCTCATGGGCATAGCGCTTCGGTAAAGCTTTTTTGTGTAAAGCCACAAACTTTTTGCATTTTCTAATTCAAACAACTCCCAAGGATATCCAGACCTTACGTAAACTGGATATGTAAGCCAGCCATCCATGAGGAAAAGATAGAGCAGGCATGTGCTTTCTATGCCACCGCTGAAAAGCACCACAACTTTATGTGCACTCACCGGCCACATGCCTCCCGCTATCCAGCATGATTATCTCTCCCGTCATACACTCCACCTTAAGCAGAAGGTTGGTGAGATTCACCACATCTTCTAAAGCAACGGGCCTCTTCAGGGGCGTCCTGTTTATGTAATCCTGCCACTTTTCCTCTGGAAGGTCCGGTGGTTTGAGGGTTGGTCCCAAAGCTATGGCATTTACAAGGATATGGGGTGCCAGCTCCTTTGCAAGAACCTTAACGGCTGTGTGCAAGGCACCTTTTGCCAAAAAGTAGGCGGAGTAGTTCCTGTAAGGCGTCGTGTTGGTAGCCCAATCTCCAAAAGTCACAATCCTACCCTTTATATCTCCCGTGTTTTTAAGCATGTAGGGGTACGCCTCTTTACTCATAGCCATAAAAGCTTGGGCTATTGGTCTAAAGTGAAAGTCTAAATGTTCCTCCCTTAAATCCTCCAAGGGTGTTGGCTCGTAGGGGCTTGAAATATGTAAAAGGGCATCCAGTCCTCCCAAGATGCTAACAAGCTCCCTTACTGACCTTTGCGCCTCTTCCCATTTAGCAAGGTCCGCCTTTATACCTACGACCCTTTGACCAAATTCATTTCTTAAATTTTCAAATACCTCCTCCGATGTCTTGTATACGAGCCCCAAGCTCCAATCCTTTGTTAGTAAACTTCTGGCTATGTGGTAGCCTATCCTTCGTATGCCAGTGATTATTGCCCTTTTCATGGCTATAATTATAGCTGTGAAGGCTCTCCTTATAACCGGCACAGACACGGGAGTTGGTAAAACCTTTGTAAGCTATAACCTGGCTTACGCCCTCAAAGAGAGGAACCTCGAAGTAGGCTATCTCAAACCCATAGAAACCGATGTAAAAGACATGCCCCAGGATGGTAGTCTTTTGGTCTCACTCACAGGTCAGTCCCTTGATGAGGCGGTACCTGTCAGATTTAGACTGCCCCTGTCTCCCTATGGGAGTATCTTGGAAGAGGGTAAGGATTTTTCGCTGGAGGCTTTAAAGGACCATTATCTCAAAGCTCTAAAAAGTTACGATTTTTTAATAGTGGAGGGTGCGGGTGGGGTGGCAGTGCCCATAAAAAAGGATTACAACTACGCCAACCTCGCAAGGGATTGGGGTCTTCCATTATTGCTCGTGGCAAGAGCAGGACTTGGCACTATCAATCACAGTTTTTTGAGTTATTACTACATAAAAGCGATGGGTCTGGAGCTTTTAGGCATAGTTATGAATGGCTTTGAGGGCAAAGACATATCGGAAAAGACCAACCCTCTGATAGTAGAAGAGCTGACAGGCGCTAAAGTGCTAAAAATTCCTAAAGTTAAAAGTTTATTACTGCCAGCTATTTACAGAGACATGCTTGCCAAGTTTGTCGGGCTCTAAACGGTAATAAAAGGAAACCCTCTCCACCAGTTCTTTAAAATAGGGTGCAGCAACAGTGCCACCATATGGGTCTGGGCCCCTTGGTCTGTCTACCATAATGCCCGCTATGAAGCGCGGGCTTGTAGCGGGGAAATAACCAACAAAATAGGTAACAAGTTCTTCCCTTGAGTACCTTCCTGTGTTGAAATCAAACTTCTGAGATGTGCCTGTCTTGCCTGCTATAGTAAAGTATTCGGATTTAGCTCTAATAGCGGTGCCCTCCTCAACTACCTTTTCAAGGTTGGCCTGAAGCCATTTGAGAACATGGGGTGAAAAAATATCACTTTTTAATATCTGAGTCTGCTCCTCTAAGAGTATTTTAGGTTTAACTATCTGATTAGTGGCTATGGCGCCAAAGCTAACGCAGAGATTGAGCAAGTTCGAAGCCATACCTTGTCCTATGCTTGCGTAGAGTATATTGGCAGGATAACTGAAGTTAGGAAGTCTTGGCTTTATCTCTCCCGGAAGCACGCCGAACTTTTCAACCATATGAATATTACTCATAAGTTCTTCCACATCCCTCTTGGAGAGGTAGCGCGCCACCTTTATGGTGCCCACGTTGGAGGACTTTATGAGCACCTGTTCCAGGGTCAGTTTGTTCGATGGTTTAACATCCTTAACATACTTACCGAACACCTCCGTTTTGCCGCCCTCCGTGTCTATCCATACACCGGGTTTTACGTAACCCTTCTGGAGGGCATAACCTATGAAAAAGGGCTTCATTACAGAACCTGGTTCAAAAAGGTCAGTAGCCACGAAGTTTCTTCTGCTCTGAGGTGCATACTTATGATAATGGTTTGGGTCGTAGGTGGGGTAGTTGGCAACACCAAGTATATCACCACTTTTTAAATCCATGACCAGCACACCTATCCTGTCAGGATTCCACTGTTTGGCTATCTTATCCCTGATGTCCTCAAGTATGGTCTGAACGCCAAGATCTATCGTAAGCCTTATATCCTTTGTCTTCATTTCCTCCGAAATTGGACCTATGGCCAGCTTGCCAAGGTAAAAAACGCCCTTTATCTCCTTCCCTTTAAGGTCTTTATTGAAGAGGTATTCCAATCCCTCAAGACCTTCCCCGTCGCTTCCCACAAAACCTAAGAGATTTGCCAGTAGGTTGCCGTGAGGATAAAATCGCTTATAGTCCTCATGTATTCCCACTGCTCTAGTATTTTCCGTATCCCTTATTACACTCCTCAAATAGGGCAGATGGACCTTGTCAACATATCTCAAAAGCCATGTAAACTTTTTTTCTGAGTTAATCCTTTCTGCCAAATCCCTTTCTCTTATCTCGGGCAATGCGGATAGCCTTCTTATGAGCTCTTCCTTGTTTTTTAAAAGATGAGGGAAGACATAAACGGACACGGTTGGGATGCTTATGGCAAGGTCGTTACCCCTTCTGTCCTTTATAAAACCCCTTGGCGTTGAAAGCTTAACCACCGAAGCCTTTGGAAACTTCTCTACAACCTTTTCTACATAATTTTCCCTACCAATCAGCTGGATGTAGGCAAACCTCCCTATTATCATCAGAAGACCAAGAAGCATGAGAAAGGTTAAAAAGACTATTTTCGCATTACTACCCTTAAGATTTTGCATAATTTAGCACAAGCTCTATAAACTCCTTGAATATGCCCTTGGAATCGTGAGGTCCTGGGGACGCTTCGGGATGATACTGAACACAGTATATGGGCATGCTTTTGTGTCTAAAGCCCTCAAGAGTGCCATCAAGAAGGTTTACATGGGTTATCTCCACCTCCTTAAGGGTGTCAGGGTCCACCGCAAAGTTGTGGTTCTGGGCAGTAATCTCTATGTGTCCGTCTCTCAAATCCTTTACTGGGTGGTTCCCTCCGTGATGTCCAAACTTGAGCTTGTATGTCTTTCCACCCAACGCAAGGGCTATTATCTGGTGACCTAAACATATACCACCTATGGGGAGTTTTCCCATGTACTTCCTTACAAGCCTTATACCTTCTACCACCCTCTGGGGGTCCCCAGGACCATTGGAGAGAAAAAGGGCATCTGGCTTAATTTCCTGCATGAATCTTTCCAAATCATAAGGTGGTACCACTATTACCCTCGCACCCTCTTGTACAAGTCTCCTTAGTATGTTCCTCTTGACCCCATAATCTACAACCAAAAATAGGGGTTTGTCATTCTCCTTCTGGAGGTACCCTCTCTTAAGGTCCCAATCACCCTCCTTCCAATGGTAAATTTCCTTGGTTGCCACCTCCTCCACCAAGTTCAACTCCGATATATCGGGCAAGGACCTTGACTTTTCCACAAGCCTTTTAGGGTCGGTTTCTTTGGTAGATATAACACCCCTCAGGGAACCCTTTTCCCTCAATCTTTTGACCAAAGCTCTTGTGTCTATGCCCCAAAGACCCACAACACCCTTTTCCGCAAGGTACTCGTGCAAGCCCCTTTTTGACCTCCAACTACTTTCTATCGGCGAAAGCTCCTTTATAACAAAACCGTTTACCTGAACTCCGGAGGATTCTAAATCCTCCTCGTTGACACCGTAGTTACCTATCTCTGTGTATGTCATAACCACTATCTGACCTCTGTAGGAAGGGTCAGTGATGATTTCCTGATAACCCGTCATGGAGGTATTGAAAACTACCTCTCCAAAAGCTTCCCCCTCCGCACCAAAGGAATGACCCACAAAGTAGCTTCCATCTTCAAGGGCGAGTATGGCTTTCTTCATGGTTTTTATTTTAATACGGAGAGGGCGGGATTCGAACCCGCGGTAGGGCTTTTAACCCTACAACTCCTTAGCAGGGAGCCGCCTTCGGCCTCTCGGCCACCTCTCCTAAGAATTACAGGAAAATAGTATAGCAGTAATATACGCCCGAAACAAGCAAAAGTGAGAACCCTCTAAACTCCCCCAAAGCAAAAAGCTACAGCGTACACACCTCAAAGGCTATGTCCCAAAAAGTGGCAAACATAGAGTATATAAGCAATAAATATTAGCTTTTTCCTTAGACTTAATCGAAAAGTTAGCCACATATTTCTACAGCCAAAACCCACCAGCGAAAAGACAGAGGTCTGCAGAGTGCTTTGAAAGCAGGCAAATAAAGTGCGTAGTTTTGATAAGTGATAGTGAGGCAAGAAGTTAGCAAGGCATAAAGGAAGCTGGTAGGAGGCGGTACTGGGACATAGGAGCTTGTGAGGCTTTTTTGTGATGGTGTTTTGAGTCTAAGTTTTTGTGCTTTTTGCCTATGCTGTAGGATGTTGCCACATGCTTATTGGAGAATTTTCAAAGATTCTAATCAAGAGACACATAAAATCCCACAAACAAAAATGTATGATAGCCAGCCATAGAAACAAAGTAAGAAAAAGGGGGCCTAAGCCTTCTCTTTTGAAAAAACACGATAAATACGATACAGGGCTATCAATATTACCAAGACAACAAGGAAAACATAGAGGGTGCCCATGAAAGCATTTACATAGTTGTTAAATATTATTCTATGGGCTATTTCTAAACTTGACACGGTTGGTGGAAGATTGCCCGACTCCAATGTCTTGTATAGCCACTGCGCCTGCGACAAAAAGCCTATAGCCTTGTCTGGATGAAATACCCTTTCTAAACCAGCCCCTATGGTGTTAACCGCAAGAAAAAGGGCAGGAAAACCAGTAATCCAAGCATACTTAAGCTTTCCTGCGTTAACTAGATAGGTAGTTGCTATGACTAAGGCGGTGGTGGCAAGGAGCTGGTTGGATATACCAAAGAGGGGCCACAGGGTCTTTATGCCTCCGTAAGGGTCAACAACTCCTACATAAAGAAAGTACCCCCAAGCAAAAACCGTTAGACCGCTTGTAAAAAGATTAACCCAAAGATTTCTGTAATCTTTGAATATGGGGGAAAGGTTTGACAGTATGTCTTGGAGAATGTATCTTCCAACCCTTGTGCCCGTGTCTATGGTAGTCAAGATGAATACCGCCTCAAAAAGTATGGCAAAGTGATACCAAAATGCAAGGAGTGCCTCGCCCGTTATCCTTGCAAATATTAAAGCCATCCCTATGGCAAGGGCTGGGGCACCTCCTGTTCTTGATAGTATGGTGGGCTCCTCGATCTTGCGGGCTATCTCTTCAAGATACTGGGGCGTGATATGAAAGCCCCAGCTTGATATTTTTGCCGCCGCTTCTTGAACCGTTTTCCCAATCTCGGAAGCTGGACTATTTATGGCAAAGTAAAGACCCGGCTCCATGGATATTGCCGCAATAAGAGCCATGACCGCTACAAAGGACTCGCCCAGCATGCCTCCGTATCCCACAAGACGCACATGGCTCTCCTTATCAAGAAGTTTTGGTGATGTGCCGGAGGATACAAGAGCATGAAACCCAGAAACTGCGCCGCAGGCTATGGTTATAAAGAGGAAGGGAAAAAGGTCCCCTTTCCAAACTGGGCCATAACCGGTAAAGGCAAACTGGGTAAGGGCAGGCATCTTTATCTCTGGGTTCGCTACAGCCACTGCAATTGCTATAAGCACGACGGTCCCAAGCTTAAGAAAGGTGCTAAGATAGTCCCTTGGTGCCAACAAAAGCCATACGGGCAAAACAGAAGCAAAAAAGCCGTAAATCATAAGAGCTACAGCAAGTTTGGGTTCTGCGAGACTAAAGAGTTGACCAAGCGTTTCATGCTGTGCTACAAGTCTTCCAAGATAAAGACTAATAAGCAGAGCCACTACACCAAACATAAAAGAGTAAAGAACTGCCCCGGGTCTTATGTGCCACATGTAAACACCCATAAGCATGGCTATGGGTATGGTCATAAAGACCGAAAAGGTGGCCCATGGGCTTTCCGCGAGAGCCTTTATGACCACAAGACCAAGGACCGCAATTAGGATTATTAGTATGCTGTATATAACCAAAAGGGTTATAAAGCCTCCAAGTCTTCCAAGCTCCTCTTTGGCAATCTGTCCTAAACTCTTACCACCCTTGCGCATGGAAAGAGTAAGCACAACCATGTCCTGCACCGCACCTGCAAAGACCACGCCTACAAGTATCCAAAGAATGCCCGGTAGATAGCCCATCTGGGCTGCCAAAACAGGACCCACAAGAGGTCCAGCACCTGATATAGAAGCGAAATGGTGCCCAAAAAGCACCCACTTGTTGGTAGGTACATAATCAAGACCGTTGTAAAATTTGTGGGCTGGGGTTGGTCTTCTGTCATCAACTTCAAAAACCCTGTAGGCTATCAAACGGGAATAGTATCTGTAACCTATTATGTAACAACACAGGGTAGCGATAAGAATCCAAATGGCTCCAACAGACTCACCCCTTGAAAGGGCCAGCACCGCAAAGGCCAAGGCGCCAAATAAAGAGACTGCAGTTAGTATCAGCCTATCCTTCCATGTCATTTAAGGTGCTTATTGAAAAAGCTTATGGTCTTTTCCCAGACATCGTTTGCGTATTCCCTGTGATAGACCTCCGGCCTTGCGTCGTTAAAAAAGGCATGGTCTACGCCCGCATATATGAGAAACTGAGCATCAATGTTGTTCCTGTTGCACTCTTCTATAGCTTTAACTACCTCCGAGAGTGGTATGAAAGCATCCTTGCCCGCATGCACTGCCAGCACGGGGGCTTTTATGAGCGAAAAATCAATAGGCACTATAGAGTAGAGGCCATAGTAGGGCGCAAGGGCTCTAAAGTGCTCGGAGAATTTTGCACCAAAATACCAGGTGCAGGTACCACCGCAGCAAAAACCCGTAGCTCCGAGCATGAATTCACCCACCCTTGCAACATAACCCATATCGTTCTCCTTAAAATGTTCTATAGCGGACTTCACCATAGCTTCCGCTTCAGAAAGCCTATTTTGAAAGAGGTCCTGCATGAGTTTTCCAGCATTTTCTGGGTCGCTGGCGGTTTTACCCTTATACAGGTCTATGCCAAAGGCATAAAAGCCTTCTCTGGCAAAACGGTCACACACGTCCTTTATATGGTCCACAAGCCCCCACCACTCATGTAAAACAAGAACCATAGGACCTTTGCCAAATTCCGGCTCAGAAAGGTAGCCCGAAACCTCAATCCCATCCCTTTTAAAAGATATCATTCTTCCCATTTTTTACCTCCTCGTGATTTTTGAAAAAATTTTATAACGGACTCACCACTCAGGCAAGCTACCCATCATGAACAAAGGATGGATATGTAAACCAACTAACATAAAAACCCTCGCCTGAAACATCCATATATACCTTGCATAATACAGATTTAGCTGATAACCCACATCCTCGGCATACTCCTATGCTCACCAGACACAAACATAACCATGTATACCACCATAACCTCAACTTACTTCACAAGCGCGCTTATGCTATTCAAAACATACCCCTTATCATATCCCTGAACATCAGCCCCTTTGCTGTGTCCAATAAAGGGTTCAATATCCTCCAAAACACCCACACACCCCTATATAACCCACTTACACAACCATAACATCAACTCAACTCACCAACATACCCACACTACCACTTAAAAACATGCTCGTATCATAACTTTGAAGATTAGCTCCTTCCGTATGTTCTCAAGCTTCACGCTACTCACATACTCTCCAAACCAACACTCAGAGATGAAAAACTCTTCATCCACATGCCAACGCCTACCATACCCATTAATTTTTTTCCATCTCCTCCTAATTTTCTCTTATTGCCATTACCACCTCATCCCTTGCCCTGTTGCCTGTTATTACTGCTTTTATCCTAACCTTTATAACTGGCTTTATTCCTCCCCCTGCTAAATGCCTGAATATTTTGTAAGTGTCGTAGCTTGTATTTGCTAGTACTTCCTTGACATTACGGCCTTCTCCATGGAGTTCTCCAGTAGCTCTATTGCACACTGATGTCCTGTTGCCTGTTGCTTTCATATCCAACACTCTGCCACTGCTTATGTCAATAGCAACATGAACCTTGATCCAGCCTTTCCTTCTTTTCTCGCCATGTTTTTACTGAGCCATTCTCCTCTGTTTGTCAACTTCATACCCGTGGAGTCAAGAACTATGACAAAGTCCTGTGGCATGCCTTCTGGATTATCTGGTAGTTGGTCAAATTGGAGGTCTTCTCTTGTGTGCCTGTAGTGTATGGCATTTGCCTGAAGAGGGCTTTTGTAAAGCCTTCTGTTTGCCTGTATGGTAGAGGACACGTTTGAGAAAGAGAATGAATATGATTAGTCTTCTTGTATAATTGAAGGGTCTTCCTGGCTTTTTTGTTTGATTTTGCTGTGGTTGTACATTAAGGATTTTTGGGTCAATGAAGATTTCTCCTCTTTTTACTAAGTCTTCGTTATAATTTTTCCAGTCCCTATTTTAATGGGGTTATATTATCTTATAAACCTAATATTAGACACAGCAATTCAGTAAAGAATCATCTTTCAGGTTTACATGAGTTAGGGTTAATATTATAATTTCCCTCATGAGACTTTTGATGCTTTTCTTTATCGCAGTAAACTTAATCATGGCTCAGGACCTCTACAAGGAATACATAAGGTCTCAGGTAAAGGATATTCCTCTCAAAAAGGCCATAGTGTTAGGTAAAGGTAAAAAGGAGCTCATATCCTTCATAAACCCTGACTGTGGACACTGTAGAAAGGAGTGGCAGGCTATAAAGCCACATCTTGACAAAGTAAGAGTTTATATCTTTTTACTACCCTTCAAAACTTTCCCCGAAAGTTACGCCAAGTCTAACTACATAGCTTGCTCAAAAGACAAGTTAAAAGCCTTGGACGAAGTGCTGTCGGGTAAGATGGACGGCAGGCCTCTGCAGACAGAAGAATGTGGTCTCGTGCAGGAGCACATTAAAGTTGCGGAAAAGCTCAACGTTCAGGCAACACCCTACAACATAGTCCTCGGAAGCTACAAGGTGATAGAGGGTTATAATCCAAAACTTCTTGAAGAGCTAGGGATTAGATGATAGTGGTCCTCATGGGGCTTTCCGGTTCCGGCAAATCCTTTCTTGCTGACATACTCCACGAAGAATTTGGCTTCGAGTGGCTAAGAAGTGACAAACTAAGGAAGGAGATGGCGGGCATGGAAGCGGGAGAAAAGTTAAAAGTAGGTTACGGTGAGGGTATATACAAGCCAGAATGGACCAAAAAAGTCTATGAAGAACTTCTAAGGAGGGCCGAAATCGTGGTCAAGGAGAAAAGGGATGTGGTCATAGACGCCACATTCCTCGAAGAGTGGCAAAGACGAATGGTAAAGGAAAGGTTTCCAAAGGCGTTGTTTCTTCTTGCCTGGGCGGAGGAGGAGGAAATACTCAGAAGGCTAAGAGAGAGAAAGGATATATCCGATGCGGATGTGGAGATTTATAAAAAACAGAAGATTAAGTTTAAGCCACCAGATTATGCAATTCCCATAAACACACAAAAAAACAGGGAAGAACTCAAGGCTGTCCTGAAGGAATTGCTTCTACAGCATGGGTGGAAAGGCACTCAAGAGACCTGACAATGGGATCTCCCGAGCCAAGCCTGCAGTCCGGACTTAAGCCTTTATCGCTGGTTATTGTCTCACCATTAGGTAGCTTCATTTCAAAGGTTATAAGCCTTAAAACATTGCCCCCGCAGGAATCAAAGTGGTAAAGGTTGCTACCCACATACTTGCCCACCGTATTCTCTCCCACTACCACTGCCCTTGCGTACCTTCTGAGCAGTGAAACAGTCAGTTCTGCGGCAGAAGCGGTATTTTTGTTTACAAGCACAACAATAGGCTTATTAAAACCCTCACGATTCTTAAACTGATAAACCCCCATGTTCCTTCCCCTACCCTCTAAGTAAAACATTACACCATCGCCCCCAACAAGCATGTCCACCATGCTTTTAGCAACGGATATGAGGCCCCCGCCGTTATCCCTAAGGTCTATCACAAGCACTTCCACATTACTCAGTTTGAATAATTCCATGGCTTCCCTAAAGCCCTCTGTGGCGGGATGGGTGAAGTTGTTTACCTTAACATAGCCTACCCTTTTGTCACCTAACTTGATAATTTTCACATCCTCCACCACAGGAACAGTAAATTCACCCTTTGCAACATTAATACTAATGAAGAACCCATCCCTTATGAGCTCAACCTTTATGAGGTCGCCTTTCTTGGCTTCTCTTATTGCCTTCCTCCAGAGGCTTTTGTCGGTAACATCCTGAATGGATACGATGAGGTCTCCTTCTATTATACCGTTATGTTTTGCCGGTGAGTCTGGAAACACCCTTGTCACATAACCCTTGTCATCCCACCTTATACCCAAGCCCACCATCTTTGAGCTTGAGTACCAAAGCCTATCCTCCTCCTGTTTTGTTATGGATGTCCACCTATCACCTATTTTCCTTAGATTTTCTATAAGCTCCTTCTCATCCTTCCAGCTAAGGTCCTTTATCTTGTCCCACCATAGATAGTGCCTTTCCATAAGGGCATTTATCTTTGATAAGAAATCCTCCTTTGGGCATTCCTCTGCCCCAATAGCTACCTGCAACAGCACAAAAATCAGGAAAAGGGACCTGCCCATGGAAACCCGTTGGTAAATATAATAATTCCGTTGACAAAATGTTCAAGGGTAATAACTTATAAAAACCCAAATATTACTTTTTAGGAGGCATGGCATGTACTATGTGGCAGAGGTTATCAATGAAGAGTGTAGCAAATACAACTGCAAGCAGTGTACCCTCTTTTGTCCAGAGCCGAACACTCTCATGTATACGGATGACGAGCATCATGCCTATGTGGTTCAAGACAGGTGTAAAGGCTGTGCCCTTTGTGTCTATGTGTGCATAAACCTCCTAAAAAGAAATGCCATACACATGGTAATGCCGGAAGTTCATGCAGGTAAATAAACTAAAAAGGAGGTAAATCAAATATGGCAACACTTGGACCAAGCGGTTTTTCGCCCTACCCTGTTGCGGTGTACGAGGGTATTCTGAACCCACCACCGGGATATGCCCTATTACTAAATAACATAGTAGAGGAAGAGACAGCCATGAGAGAGGCTGCAAAGGCCATGCTTACACGCCAGAATCCCACCATCTTCCCAGGACCTCAAGTGCTATACGCCTGGAACGAAGAAGCAAAAGAAAAAGCAAGGCTGGTAAAGAAAATGCCGGACCTATTAGGTGCGAAAATAATACCTATGTATGACTACAGACCAAAGTATCCAAAGATAAACCCAGCGGTTGAGATAAACCCCAATCATCCTAATCTTACCATATGGCACAACAGGATAAAAGCCTGTATATTCGTGGGCGTGCACTGTCATTATGCCAATGTGGCGCTTAAGATAATAAGAGC
>JAOAIS010000008.1 GCA_026414575.1 Aquificaceae bacterium
GCGTTGGCTTTGGGAGCCAAAGGGCGCAGGTTCAAGTCCTGCCACCCCGAGGGTCCGTAGCTCAGCAGGACAGAGCAAGGGATTTCTAATCCCTAGGTCGGGGGTTCGAGTCCCTCCGGACCCGCTTTTCTTCCTGCATGGTTGGGGTTTTAGTTCAAAAGTTCTCAAAGGCATACCCTCCGCAGACCTACCCTTTCACGGCGAGAGCTCTATGGAGTATAGGGATTTTTGGCATCTGGCGAGGGAATGCGCTCTAATAGCACCGAAGGGTAGCGTGCTCATAGGTTGGTCCATGGGCGCAAGCCTAGCTTTGATGATGGCTTATCTTTTCCCGGATAAGTTTAAAGCTCTGTTGCTAGTAGGTGCTTCTCCCTGCTTTTCCTGCTTCTGGCAAGAGAGGAACCTTCGAGGCTTCCTCCTTAGGCTGGAAAGGGAGGGTGAAGCTTTCCTCAAAGAATTCAGAAAAATGGCTTATCCCAAAGCTTTTGAGGACAGAGTGCAGCTCTCTGGTGCAAAAGTCATGCTCAGGGACTACATGAAACTGGACATAAGAAGGCTTCTTCCACACATAAAACAGAGGGTTATTATACTCCACGGCACAAAGGACCCAGTGGTGCCTTTTAAACATGCCATTAATCTTTACAGCATGCTAAAGAGGGCTAAATTAATAACCTTTCCAGGAGGGCATTTTCTCGAGAATGAAGGTCTTATCTTTGAGGTTTTCAAGAGCCTGTAGGAGTTACGAGGACTGGGCAATACCTCAGAAGTATACGGCAGAAAGGCTAAGAACTCTTGAGACAATTAATGGCTTTGTTCTTGACCTTGGCTGTGGTACTGGTTTTTTGAGTCAGGGGCTTGATGATGTGGTGGGTGTAGACATAGCGATGGGCATGGCAAGGGTTTACAGGAACAGGTTTAAGAAAGCTGTACTCGGTGATGCCAACAACCTACCCTTTAAGGATAAGAGCTTTGATTTTGTGCTTAGCAACTTTGCACTACACTGGACAGATATAAACAAAAGTATACCGGAAGCCATCAGAGTTTGCAGGTGCATGCTTCTTTGTGCGATGCCTGTGAAAGGCAGTCTCTCTCAATTGGGCTATCCCTTTCCTGAGGCCGACCATGTCAAAAGACTTCTTGAGGGTTTGTGCAAAATAAGGAAATTTTTTATTGAGGAAGTTTTCTTACCATTCCAGGGCTGGGATCTGGTAAGGTTTTTTCACCATACGGGCTCCTCCTATAATCCCTTAATCAAAGGTGGTATAATCTCAAAGAATATGGTTGAAAACATGATTAAAAGTATTGACAATCCAAAGTTTAAAGTCCTATTCTTTTCTTGTGAGGCCTGAGAATGAGGAGGTTAAGGATGGTACCCTTCTTTATTTCCTTATTCCTTGCCCTTTCTCTACTAATCAGCTGTAGGGCACAGCAAGCAAGCAACATCGCTCCCCAACCTTCTAAGGCTGAAAAGCCCATCATTGCTTCCAACCTTCTTTCTCAGTTCGAACAAGAGCTTACGAGCATAGTGGAGGCCGTGTCTCCTTCCGTTGTGACCATTTTTGCTACGCAGGAAGTTACTGGTATAGAGACGCCCATCCCATTCCCCTTTCAGATACCACCCCACGAGAGAAGGTCTCTTGGTTCTGGTGTAATAATAGACCACAAAAAGGGCAAGTTTTACATACTTACCAATAGCCACGTGGTTCAAAACGCAAAGGCTATTAGAGTAAGGTTTGACAGACACACGGAAAGAAGGGCAAGGCTTGTGGGAACGGATCCAAAAACCGATGTGGCAGTTATAGAGGTAGATGACAAGGGCATACCCAAGCCAAAGGATAGGGTTGCACAGATTGGTGACTCGGACAAGCTTAAGGTAGGTCAGTTAGTCATAGCCATAGGAAATCCATACGGTCTTGAAAGAACTGTAACTGTAGGCGTAATATCCGCTCTAAGAAGAGCAATAGGGATAACCCAGTACGAGAGTTTCATACAGACGGATGCCGCCATAAATCCAGGAAACTCGGGGGGTCCGCTTGTGAACATTAGGGGTGAGGTAATAGGTGTTAACACTGCAATTCTTGCGGAAGGACAAGGGCTTGGCTTTGCCATACCCATAAACTTGGCCAAGTGGGTGGCGGACCAGCTTATTGAAAAGGGCAGGGTGGTAAGAGGCTGGCTTGGTGTGGTGATACAGGATATAACTCCCGACATGGCGGAACACTTAGGAGTAAAAGAGGGTGTCATAATATCCCAAATAATGCCAGGAAGCCCGGCGGACAGGGGCGGTTTGAAGGTTGGGGATATAGTTGCCGAGGTAGATGGTCAGAGGATGAGCGAGGTTAGGGAGCTTCAGTTTAGAATAATGAGGACAGAGCCGGGCAAGGAGATAGGCTTGAAAGTCATCAGGGAGGGTAAGGAAATCAGTCTCAAGATAAGAGTAGGAGAGATGCCGGAGGAGAGACAAACCAGCGAAATGGAACAAGGTCAGGCAGAGCTGGGTCTTGTGCTTAGAGAGCTGACGCCTGAAGAAGAAAGGAGGCTCGGAGTAAATGGGTTACTCGTGGTAAGGGTTTTGCCCAACAGCCTTGGTATGCAGAGTGGCTTGATGGCGGGAGATGTAATACTTCAGGTAGGCAACAGGACGGTTTCAAAATTGAGGGAATTTCAGCAAATTATAGAAACTCTTAGGGAGGCAGGTAGGGAGAGCGCTCTTCTTCTGATAAGAAGAAGGGGAAGCAACCTTTTTATTGCACTAAGGCTAAGGTGATAGGATGATACCCGACACGGAACAGGAGATAATAAACCAGTATCTTAAGAAAGTTTCAAAGATACCTCTGCTTACTCCCGAGGAAGAGAAGGAGGTGGCAAGAAGGGCAAAGGAAGGAGACCAGCTTGCCTTTAGAAGACTTGTGGAATCCAACCTCAGGTTCGTCATCAGCATAGCCAAACAGTACCTTGGTTATGGCCTTCCACTATCTGAGCTCATTGCTGCGGGCAACCATGGACTTATTGAGGCAGCCAAAAGGTTTGACCCGGACAGGGGTGTAAAGTTTATATCTTATGCGGTATGGTGGATTAGACAGGCCATAATGCAGGCACTATCCCAGCAGACGGGTGCGGTGCGTATACCCATAAAGCAATCCCACCTCATAAATCGTATAAGCAGTATATACAGCAGGCTATACAGAGAGCTCGAAAGGGAGCCCACCTCTAAAGAGATAGCCTACGAATACTCCAAAGAAGTACTACAAAAAGAGCTTGAGAGGGACTTAGGTAGAGAGCCAACGGAGGAGGAGATAGAAAAAATAATAAGGAAGGAAGGTTATAAGATAAGCCCAGAGGACGTAGAAAGGTGTCTTCAGCTCTGCAGGGTTCCACTGTCCCTTGATGCACCTGTGGGTGAAAATGAAGATACCTTTTTTGTGGACTTTCTCAGTCAGCACGGCACCGCAGATGTGGAGGAAAGGATAATAGGCGAGGTGTTAGAAAAGGAGATAGATGACCTGTTGGACAAACTTCCTGAGAAGGAAAGGAGGGTTGTGGAGCTCCGTTTTGGCCTCAGAGGCGAAGAGCCAAGGACTCTCAGAGAAATAGGAGACATTCTGCAAATTTCGAGGGAGAGGGTGCGTCAGCTGGAGACGAGAGCCCTAAGAAAACTTAGAAACATGGCCATGAAAAGGCATTTAAAGGATTTTCTGAGCTGATGCTCTCAGGCCTTTTGCTTGTGGATAAACCCAAAGGTATGACCTCTATGGAGGTTGTGGAGGGTATAAAAAGGAAGTTTAGAGTAAAAGTTGGCCACACAGGAACCCTTGACCCTATAGCCACCGGGCTTTTACTGGTTTTGGTAGGTGAGGCCACCAAGTTTTCTAGTTTTTTTACAGAGATGAAAAAGTCCTATAGGACAAGGGCTAAGTTGGGTGAAATAACAAACACTTACGACAGTGAAGGGCAGCTTTTGGAAAGGAGAGTTGTCGATGTCTCTTGCGATGAGGTGCAAAGGGCGCTTAACAAGTTTAGGGGTAAACTATTACAAACCCCCCCTCCCTTTTCCGCAAAACGAGTAGGTGGTAGGAGGGCTTACGAGTTTGCAAGGAAGGGCTTGAGTGTAGAGATGGAGCCTGTTGAAGTACATGTGTATAGGGCGGATTTCTTGAGATGCGACCTCCCTTATGTGGACCTCTTTTTTGAAGTTTCTTCTGGTACTTACATAAGAAGCCTTGTGCATGACCTTGGGCTTGAACTATCCTGCGGAGCCCATGTGGTGGAACTAAGAAGACTGAGCATAGGAGGATTTAATGTGGAAAGAGCCATAAGTTATGAAAGGCTTTTGAAGCTTCAGGATGTTGGAGGTCTTATAGTGCCCATAGAAGAGGCTATGGATTTCCTGCCAAGTCTGAACTTGGAGGGTAAGCTTGCAAGAAGGATAAGAGGGGGAGCCCCTATAAGACTAAAAAGGTCTTTTGAAAGGGCTTTTGTTAGACTTTATGAAGACGGTGCTTTCATTGGACTTGGTCTTATAGAGGGTGAAATATTAAAGCCCTACAGGCTCATGCGAGGGCTTTGAGCTTTTCTTCTATGTCGTGCTCTATGAGGGGCTGTATGATTTCGTCCAGCTTGCCCTGAAGCACATCCTGAAGTCTGTAAAGGGTCAGATTTATTCTATGGTCTGTTATCCTGTTTTGAGGAAAGTTATAGGTTCTTATTTTTTCACTTCTTTCTCCCGTGCCAACTTGCTGTTTTCTCTCTTTGGCTACTTCTTCCTCCCTTTGCCTTTCGTAAAAGTCCTTTAGCCTTGCGTAGAGGATTTTCATAGCCTTTTGCCTGTTTTGAAACTGAGACCTTTCGTCTTGACAGGATACTGTTATACCAGTAGGCAGGTGGGTTACCCTTACGGCAGTTTCGGTGGTGTTTACATACTGACCACCTGCACCGCTTGCCCTAAAGGTTTCAATCTTTAAATCCTTTGGGTCTACCTGAATTTCCGCTTCGTCCGTTTCGGGAAGGACTGCCACTGTTGCTGTTGAGGTGTGTATCCTTCCACCTGCTTCTGTGACTGGCACTCTCTGAACCCTGTGAACACCGCTTTCAAACTTTAACTTAGAGTATACACCCTCCCCCTCTATGAGGACAACAATCTCCTTATAACCTCCAAGCCCCGTTCTGTTGCTTGAAAGAAGGCTTAGTTTCCAGCCCTTTTCCTCTGCGTACTTTTGATACATGTTAAATAAGTCTGCTACAAAAAGGGCAGCCTCCTCACCACCTACACCAGCTCTTATTTCAAGTATTACATTCTTGCTGTCCCTTGGGTCCTTTGGCAGTAAGAGCACCCTTATTCTTTTTTCTACCCTTTCCAGTTCATCGCTGAGCTTTTCTGCTTCTTCCCTTGCCAACTCCCTAAGCTCTTCATTCTTGAGAAGCTCCCTTGCTTGTTCAAGCTCCAGCAGGAGTCTTTTATAATCCCTATAAGCTCTGTAGATTTCCTCCAGTTCCTTGAGTTCTTTGCCCAGCTTTGTGAGCTTTTCTTTGTCAGATACTATCTGCGGACTGCTGAGTTGATACTGAAGCTCCAAATACTTTTGTTCTAAAGCTTTTAGCTTTTCTTCAAGGTCAGGGTTGAGCATTAA
Source organism: Aquificaceae bacterium (assembly GCA_026414575.1). Taxonomy (GTDB): domain Bacteria; phylum Aquificota; class Aquificia; order Aquificales; family Aquificaceae; genus Pampinifervens. The sequence continues at coordinate 5,628 of JAOAIS010000008.1, forward strand.
GTCTTGCCTGTTAACTCCAGAAAGGCAGGTTTTACTCTTAGCTTACCGGTGTAAAAGGGATGGCAGGCGTTACAGGTTTCAAGGTGGACAGTCCCTCCCTTGGTGGAAAGCAGGGTAAACTGATTTCCACAACCGCACAAAAAGAGCGTAGGCTTGAGCTCTGGATGTATGCCCTTCTTCATGTCTTTACCTCCATTAACCTTTCTATTATAGCAGATTTTACTTCTTCCAGCACAGTTTTCAAACCATCGAGGGTGTTCACGCCCCCCTGGACCAAATCGTCCCTTCCACCACCACCTCCACCCAGGTGTTTAGACACCACCTTCATGATGTCCTTTGCGGACAATCTTTCTGTAAGAGGTCTTGAAAGGGCTATGAGCGAAGAAGCCTTCTCACCCCTCTTGCTCAATAAAAATACAACTGCCATTTTATCCTTGCTTCTTATGCTGTCTGCGAGGGTGAGCATGTCCTTTGGTTCCACATCTTCAAGAAGACCAAAATAGAAATGCACTTGACCGAGGTTTTCTCTCTGCAGTTTAGAGTTCATCCCACCGGCAAGGAGCTTTTCCTTTAGTTTTGCTATCTCCCTTTCCCTATTTTTCAACTCCTCTAGGAGTTTTTCCACTGCTTCAGGCACCTTATCCTGAGAGATGCCGAGGAGCCTTGCAGTATCCAGTAAACTTTTCCTTTCTCCGAAGGCGTGCTCTACAGCCCATCTGCCGGTCTTTGCCACTATACGACGTATCCCGGAGCCTACCGAAGACTCGGAAACTATACGAAAGTAGCCTATATCCCCAGTTCTTCTCACATGGGTGCCACCGCACAGCTCTCTCGAAAAATCGCCCACGCTCAAAACCCTTACCCTATCACCGTATTTTTCTTCAAAGATGGCTATGGCTCCGCTCTTTATGGCTGACTGGTATTCCATCTCCTCTACTACTACTGGCTGATTTTTCATTACATGTTCGTTTACGAGCTCCTCTATCTTTTTTAGCTCCTCTTCTGTCAAGGACTGGAAGTGGGTGAAGTCAAAGCGCAGATACTGATCCGCCACAAGAGAGCCTGCTTGCCTCACATGTTCCCCGAGCACCTCCCTTAGCGCGGCGTGCAGAAGGTGGGTTGCGGTATGATTTCTCTTGATGTCTTCCCTCCTCTCTTCTTCTATGTGGGCGAAGACCCTTTCACCTACCTTTAGGGAGCCCTTCGCCACATAACCTATGTGGGCTATTACTCCCTCCACATAGGATTGGGTGTCTTCCACAAAGAAAAGCCCGGCACCGCACTCGATTATACCCCTATCCCCTACCTGGCCACCCCTTTCCGCGTAAAAGGGCGTCTCTTTCAAGAACACTTCTCCCCTCTCACCCTCCTTAAGTTCTGATACAAGCTCACCATCCTTTAGCAGTGCTATAACTTCCGTGTTGAGATGTGTTTCTTCGTATCCAAGAAAGGTGGAGGTTTTGCCAAGCTCCTTTATATGGTGGTAAACTGGCTTGGTTTCTCTTGCTTCAAGTTTAAAGTGTTTTCTGGCCTTTTCCCTTTGGTTTTCCATCTCTCGGTGGAAGCCTTCCATGTCAAGCTTTAGGCCTTTTTCCTTTGCCATATCCTCAAAAAGGTCAAGGGGAAAGCCGTAGGTATCGTAAAGGGAAAAGACGAGGTCTCCCGATATTACTTCTTTTGACCTTTGGAGAACCTCTTCCGCATAGGGCATCCCTCTCCTGAGGGTGTTTATAAACCTCTCCTCTTCGCCCCTTATTACCGACTTTACAAAGGACCTTGACTGGACAAGTTCAGGGTAAGGCTCCTTCATAAGCTCCACCACAAGGTCTACGCCCATGTAAAGAAAAGGCTCCTTTATGCCCAGCTTGTAGCCGTATCTCATAGCCCTCCTGAGTATTCTTTTGACCACATATCCTCTGCCTACGTTGGAAGGAAGCACTCCATCCCCCACGGCGAAGGTTAGGGCTCTTAAGTGGTCAGCTATAACCCTAAGAGCGCTGTCCGTTTCGTAGTTTTCCCCGTAGGCTATGCCTGAGAGCCCTTCACCAAAGGCTATTAGGGGTCTAAGTAGGTCCGTCTCGAAGTTCGTTTTTGTGCCCTGCATTATGCTTGCAACCCTTTCAAGTCCCATACCTGTATCTATGTTGGGCTTTGGCAGTGGTGTTAGGTTCCCCTTTTCATCCCTGTTGTATTGCATGAAAACAAGGTTCCAAATCTCAAGGTATCTTTCTGGCTCGTACTCTGGACCCCTGTCCACATATATCTCCGAGCATGGGCCGCAGGGACCGGTTTCTCCCATCTGCCAGAAGTTGTCTTCTTCACCAAGCTTCCATATGCGGTCTTCCGCAATCCCTATTTGATCTTTCCATATTTTGTAGGCTTCCTCGTCTTCCTTGTAGACGCTTACATAGAGTTTTTCTCTTGGTATCTTGAGGTATTGGGTAACAAACTCCCATGCGTACTCTATTGCCTCTTTCTTAAAGTAGTCTCCAAAGGAGAAGTTTCCAAGCATTTCAAAGAAGGTATGATGTCTTGAAGTAAAGCCAACACTGTCAAGGTCGTTGTGCTTTCCAGATACTCTCAGACACTTTTGGCAGGAAACTGCGCGGGTATAGGGCCTTTTTTCAACACCAAGGAAAACATCCTTGAAGGGTACCATACCCGCGTTTACAAAGAGAAGGGTTGGGTCCTTTTCTGGAATAAGGCTTGCGGACTTTACCCTTGTATGGCCTCTTTTTTCAAAAAAGCTCAGAAAAAGCTCTCGCAGTTCGTGCCCTGTCATAGGAATATAAATTATAACTAAGGCAGGTTTTTTTGAAGGTTTAGCAGATTTTCCAGCTCCCTCCTTGTTTCTTCCACTATGTCCTCGTAGCTTTTTTCCTTGGGTTCTATGGGCTTACCAAAGACCACGTCAATCTTTGATGGTTTTGGTAATCGCTGGTACATGGATAGAGACTCATATGTGCCTTTAAGGGCCACCGGCACCACCGGCACGGATAACTCCCTACTTAGTATGGCAAAGCCCTTACGAAGGGGAAGAAGTCTGCCGTCTCTGGTTCTGGCACCTTCTGGGAATATAACCATTACCCTGCCAAGTCTTAAAGCCCAAGCTGTTTTTTGAAGAGATTCCTTTAGTTTTCTGTCAAGGTTTACCGTTATTACATGGGCAAGTTTCCCAAAAAGGGAAGTTATTGGGTTCCTGAAGTACTCTTCCGCACCAAGAAAGTATGTTTTTTCCGCTATATGGGATGGAAGGACAGAGGCAAGGACAAAACCATCCAGATAGCTGGCATGGTTCGGTGCAAGAATGAAAGGCGGGTTGGGCAGGTTTTCTAAGCCCGAAACTTCTAAACGATTGTAAATTCTGAAAAATAGCCTGAGTAGAAGCCTGCCCGTTTGGAAAAGTATAGGATATTCCTTCAAGGGGTAGGGTTGGGCCTGAGAGAGTATGTCCTTCCAGCTTACCTCTGATAGCTCAAGCCTTTCCTTTTTGTGGACTATTAGCTCTACCACCTCCCGAAGGGTGTAATTGGCTAAGAGCTCTTCCTCCTTTAGGCTAACGCCGAAAGTGCTCTCCAAGAAGCTCAAAAACTCCACCTTGCCCAAGGAATCAAGCCCCAGGTCAAGCTCCAGATGGTGGTAGCCTCTTACCTTTTTCTGGGTGAGCCTTTCAAGATAGGCACTTATTATCTGACCCTCTTCCGTGTGAAGGATGGGGTCTTCCTCTCCTTTTTCCTTTGTGTCTCCCTCAGCAAGGTATAGGCTCGGCAGTAAAAACCTTCTTATTTTACCAAGCCTAGTCTTTGGAAGTTCTTGCTTTATAACCTTGAAGCCGGTTATCCTTTTCCACTGTGGCAGTTTTTGGTTTACTCGGTCTATGACCTGCCACCTTATAAACTCCTCTATGTTTAGCACGCCTTTTTCCTTTAGCTTCTCAAAGTCTGGCAGAACAAGGGCTTTAACTGAGCCTTCCACCTCAAGGATCCCTACCTCTTTTACGCCCCATGTATCTTTAAGTATCTGGGCCTCCAACTCTTCCGGGTTTACCTTTTTGCCACCGGACAGAACAAGAATTTCCTTCTTTCTGCCCGTTATGTAAAGATAGCCCTCCTCATCCACATACCCAAGGTCACCGGTCATAAGCCAACCGTCTTTAAAAACCCTCTGGGTTTCTTCTGGTTTTTTGTAGTAGCCTTGCATTACATTGACACCTCTTACAAGCACTTCCCCGTCTTCTGCAATTTTTACATAAACCTCCTCTATGGGTAGTCCCACAGAACCCAGCTTAGGTTTGTTTGGGGGGTTGAAGGAGACTATTGGGGAAGTTTCTGTAAGACCGTACCCTTCAAGGATTCTAAAGCCAAGTTTGTGAAGGTCGAGGGCAACCTCTAAGGGCAATTTGGCACCACCGCTCACAAGAAACCTAAGCTTTCCCCCAAAGGCTTTATGGACCCTTCTGAACACAAGGCGTCTTAGCGTGGGTTTCATGGGGGCAGAGACTGCAAAGAGTAGCTTTCCAACGAGGTTCGATTTTACACCTTCCATAATCCTATGGTGTAGGAGCTGGTAGAGCCTTGGCACTCCTACCAGTATGGTTACCCTATGGTCCTTTAGGGCCTTTAGAAGCTCTTCCGAGCTCAGCTTTTCCAAAAAGACCACGGTAGCTCCCAAGTAAAGGGGCACAAGGAGAGTAACCATAAGGGGATAGGAATGGTGAAAGGGTAGCAAGGCTAAGGTTATGTCTTCTTTTCCTGCAACCCCCACCTTTTCTATGGCTCTTATGTTGGAAAGAAGATTTTTAAAGCTCAGCATGACGCCCTTTGGTTGCCCTGTGGTGCCTGAGGTGTAGAGTATAAGGGCAGTTTCTTTAAGACTTCTGCTCATAGACTTACCGTAAGGTCTTGGAAGGATGATTCTGTCAAAGTTGTAAAGGGCGCATCGCACCCTTACCTTTTCTATAGCCTCTTTAATCTGGCTTTCTGTTTGTTCAGAGCAAAAAACCACTGCAGGCTCTGTTTCTTCTAAGATGTATGCTATTTCCTCTGGCGAGGACATAAAATCCACGGGCACTACAATACCTCCCCTTTGCCAAGAGCCATAAAGGGTATATACCCATTCTGGCCTGTTTTCCGAACACACAACGACCCTCTCACCAGGCAATATGTCAAGAAGGCTTGCGTAGACAGAAACATTTTCTATTAGCTCTTTATAGCTTACGCTGTTGCCCCCCCTTATTAAGGCAATTTTACCGTGGTCCTCAAGCTCTGGTATGACCACCCCCTCCTCTAAAAAGGGCTTCATAGGAAAATTTTACTCTTCTTTGTCTTCCCCCTTCTGGGTTGGCTGATAGTGGGATATGGCTTCCTTTGTAAAGGTTATCCTTGTGTTGGCATCCACCTTGAGTGTTACCGTATGGTCGCCTATTTCCACCACAGTCCCCCATATACCACCATTAGTAACTACCCTGTCCCCCTTCTTTAGGTTTGTTAAAAACTCCTGATGCTTTTTCCTCGCCTTGCTTTGTGGTCTTATGAGGAGAAAATAAAAGAGGACAAAGAGGGCTACAAAGAATATAAGCTGAAATAATAAAGCTCCTGCTGGGCTTCCGCCGTGCCCCGTCTGCTGTGCAAAGGCTATATCAACCATAATTCTATTATAGCATAAGCTCAAAGCTTACAGGTTTTCCCTCTGCGTTTCTTAGCTCAAATAGAAGCCCACACCCATCCTGAGTTTTTCCTACCCTTCCTAAGGGCTGGCCCCTCTTTACCCTTTCTCCCCTCTTAACCAATACGCTCTCGGCCCTTCCGTAAACATACACGAGTCCATCCTCCCCATCTACCATCACAACCCATCCGTATCCCTTTATGTCGTCTCCCGAATAAAGAATCTTGCCGTCACTTACAGACCTAAAGAACTCACCGCAAGGTGTATGTATGTAATAACCCCTATCGGTGGCGCTTACCCTGCCCTTAACGGGCGATGAGACAGATAGCTTGTTTTCTTGTGTTTGGTTTGTTTTTGTTTGCCTGTGAGAGTAAGCTTGAGTTTCCTGCAAGGGTCTTCTGCCCCTTTGCTCCTCTTCCCTTTTTGCTGGCTCCCTTTTCTGTTGGGAAGTCTCCTGAGCTTTCGTAGGAGCCCTTTGATAATCACTTCTGTCTCTTATTTCTATGTGTACTATACCACAGGCGTTAAGGAATATAAGGAAAAGGAGTGTCAAAAGTTTCATTTTCAATAAGATTATACGCCTCTGGAATAGCCTCAACAAGGTCAAGAGCCTTTAAACTTTCTCTGTGTCTTTTCCTCTCTGCAACTTCACCCGCAAGACCGTGCAAAAAGACACCCAACTTGAGGGCTTCTTCTGTGGGCATAGCTCTTCCCATAAGAGCCAACAGCACTCCAGACAGCACGTCGCCCATACCACCCTTTGCCATAGCCGGCGTTCCTCTCACAGAGAGAAATACCTTGCCTTCTGG
>JAOAIS010000014.1 GCA_026414575.1 Aquificaceae bacterium
GTCCTATCTATTACTATCTCTGCAGACGGGCTTACTCTTACTTTTAAAAGGTTTATAAGCTCGTTAAGCTGAGCTTCTGTATAATTTACAGTGTCAAAGGTTAGCTCTCCAGCCCTTGTTATTCTATAAACCTTAGTGTCCGCCGGAACAGCTATAAGTCCGTGGGTCTTGAGTATTATGTTCAAAGCCTCACCAACAGGCACAGGCTTGTATATGGCAACGCTTACAGTCTTTTGAAGCTCTTGGGATACTGCTGGGTCAAAGACCATGTTCATGCCTGATACTTCCGAAAGAGCCTTTAGGACCGTATCGAGCTTAACATTTTCAAACCGCATCTCCCTTATACTCTGAGCATAGCCGGAAAGGGCAACAAAAAAGAACAAGGCAATTATAGTCATAAGGCTTCTAAGCTTCATTTTTTCTCCTCCCTCTTTTCTTCGGTTTTTCTCATAAACCGTGCAGGGTTTTTGTCAACCTTTACCGCCTTTACAGAACCGCCCTTCTCCTCAATTACCACATAGTTTTCTATCTTCCCACCCCTTTCCACAACTATGTATCCTACCGCACCCTCAAGACTCTGAAAAGGTTGTTGTGAGAATGCAAGTTTAGTGACGAGTATAAGCATAAAGGGTAACCACTTCATCGTTACTCTGCCTCCCTCATTAAAAGGTATAATTTAATATCTGTCTTCAATTTGCTACCCTCGTTGGTAATACTCATTTCATGGGGGTAGGATATTACACCCTCTCTCTTGAGCCCATTCAGAAAGTCTCTTACACCCGTATGGCTTCCAAGCAGGGAGAGCTTTAACTCACTCCTTATAAAGGTTACGCCCTCTGTCTTCTGTTGTGACTGCTGTTTTTTTGTTTGTTGTTGGGCAGGCTGTTGTGCTTGGGCTTGCTGGGGATGCCTACTCTCCTCAGCTTTTGGAACTTCCTTTACAATCTTTTTGCCTGCTTCCTCTACCAGATGGTAATCGACCTTCTCTGGGTTTCCCATCTCCATTCCAATTATTGCAACACCGCTTTTTTGGGCTATTCTTCCTATGTTTCTCAAAACCACACCCATATCCTTTTCTGATGGGATTTCGCCTACAAGGTTTGTCAGCTCTTTGTATTGTTTTGAGTATTCCTCCTTTAGACCCTCCTCTTGCTTCCTGAGCCTTTCGATGATTTTTGGATCAAGGCTTGCTTTTAATCTTTCTATGTCAGTCTTTAGGTTTTTTATGTCCCCCTGTAGTTTCTGTTTTTCATCAAGGGCCGGCGACAGCATGGTAAACCAAAGGTAAAAAATCAAGAAAACAGGCATTGCCACAAGGAGCACATATCTTTGCCAAGAGGGAAGAGCCTTAAATTGATTGATGAGTTTTTCCATCGCTTACCTACCCCCTCCAAGGTCTTTTTCCGTGGCAAACTTTACGCTGTAATATTCAAAACCATGGGGATTAAGCCTTCTCTCCACTTTAGATAGCATAATCTTTTTTGAATCCTTTCCGAGAGAATTCCCATAACTACTAAGGCTTTGATAGTCAAGGGAGCTTACTTCAATTTCAACCTTTAGGCTTTGTTGATTGATGCTGATGCCTTGTTTGTAGGATGTAACCCAAGAAGTTCTTGGAACATAAGAAGTGTAGAAAGAAAAACCAGAGTTAAAGGGCTCGTAGTAAGCCTTAAGACCGAGGATTATATCCTTACCTCTGTTCACATCCTGAATTTCCTTTTTTAATTTGGCTATGCTTTCTTCTACGCGCTTTTTGTCTTCAGAGAGTTTCCTTGCCTTAGATTGGAGCTTTGCTTTTTCCGTGTTCAATCTGTTGAGCTCTGTCTTAAGCTTGTCCCTGTCTTTAGCAACTTTCCAGTAGTATCCAAAAAGACCAGCAAGACATAACCACGCCAACAACCCTACGTAATATTCCCCACCAGCCTTTAGTAAGTCCTGAACCTTCAGCTGTTTTATGGCTGTTATATCGAAGGCTATAGCCCTTTTGGGCTTTTCCCTCTTTACCCTCGCCAGATTTATTTTTATCATTCTTCCATTCCCCTAATACTTAATGTATACGGAATAAAGAATATAGGATTAATACCTTCAAGGTCAAGAAGTCCAAGTATGGGCAGGTTTTCCATTATCCTCGTTAGCATTTCCTCCTCTGCAAGAATGGGACCCGCCACATATATGCTTGAAAGGTCGTTAAGCACCACTATGTTTCTTATCTCTGCAAAGAAGCTTCTGAGGGATTCCTCATCCTGATTCTTCATGAATTCCCGAAAACCCCAGTAGGTTAAGTAGTAGCTTATGTTGGCTGGCGAGTAGGTGGTCAATATGGAGTGGTTATAATCAATGTAAAGGATAGAAAAGGGAATAGGTAGCCTGTGGTAAAGCCCGTAGTTTATGATTGCAACCACTTCGTAATCAAGCACATACAATTTAAGACCTGCAGACTCTAACATCTTGTTTATCCCATCAACCGTCTCTTTACGAGATAACACAAGAACAACACCCACCTGTTTGTCTTCCGGCCTTGGCTCCAGTATAAAGTAGTCATAGTAGGTCTCCTCCCTCATAGCGGATAGCTCCCTCTTTATGGACCACTCTACAGCACTCAGAAGGTCTTTCTTGCTCATCGTGGTCGGATACTTGTAAAACTTAAGAAGACCGTCGTTTGCTGGTATGCAGGTAGATACCCTCTTGCCTGTCAGTCCATACTTTTGGACTATCTCTTTTAAAACCATGTTCCTATCTCTTCCTTCTATGTTTACCTCAATAGGCTCAGAAACGGGCCTCCTGTCTTTTCCAAGCTCAAGAAGTCTTATCACTTTATCGGTGAAATACATCCCAACTACCGTTTGTACCCCTTTAATGAAGCGCGGAAATTCAAGGGCCAGCTTCATGGAACCATCTCCTTCATTTTGCCTTCCGCTTCCGCGACAACCAACATTGTCTTTAGGACCGAATCAGGATTAAGGGACATGCTATCAATGCCCTGTTCCACAAGAAAGACCGCAAATTCTGGAAAGTCAGATGGGCCCTGTCCACATATACCCACCTTCCTGCCCTTTTCCTTCGCTACGCTTATTAGCTGGGCTATCAATCTTTTGACCGCCTCATTCCTCTCATCGTAAAGATGAGCAACAAGTCCAGAATCCCTATCAAGACCAAGAGTAAGCTGAGTAAGGTCGTTAGAGCCTATGGAAAAGCCGTCGAATATCTCAGCAAACTGGTCCGCAAGCACTACATTGCTTGGAAGTTCAGCCATCACATAAACTTCCAGTCCGTTTTCTCCCCTCTTTAGTCCATATTCCTCCATCACTTTTAGCACCCTCTCTCCCTCCTCGGGTGTCCTACAGAATGGTATCATAACCTTTGTATTAGTCAAGCCCATTTTGTTACGCACCCTTAGTATGGCTTGACATTCAAGCCCAAAGGCAGACTTGTAAGCTTCTGAGTAGTACCTCGAAGCACCCCTCCAACCTATCATGGGATTTTCCTCCTCCGGCTCAAATAGCTCACCGCCCATGAGACCCCTGTATTCGTTAGATTTAAAATCAGAAAACCTCACTATGACCGGATTGGGGTAGAAGGCAGAGGCTATCTTGGCTATGCCATAAGAGAGCTTTTTTACAAAATACTGGGCTTTGTCTTCGTAACCAAAGGTTAAATTTTCTATATCTTCTATAAGTTTTTGGAGGTTTATCTGCTTCCTATCCTTGCCCTTTGCCAGCTTCTCAGAAAGGGGTGGTTTTGCATATCTGTAGAGGACCCCCATACTCACATTACCCTTATCGTCCATAAGTCCATGAACTTTAAGCTCTTCATGTAGCTTTTCTATTTCTCTGTAGTGAAGTAAAGCCAAGGGATGTATTTTTATGTAGTTGGCTATTATGAATTCCTCCCTTGCAAGACCAACACCATCGTTTGGTATGGAAGAATACTTAAAGGCGGATTCAGGATTGCCTACGTTCATCATTATTTTGGTCTTTGTCTTTGGAAGCTCCTGAAGGTTGATGTTGTCCACCTCAAAGGGTACAAAGCCTTCATAAACATATCCTACTTCTCCCTCTGCACAAGACAGGGTAACCTCCATGCCCGTTTTGAGTATCTCGGTAGCCTTATGGGTGCCCACTATGGCGGGTATTCCCAGCTCTCTTGCCACTATGGCCGCGTGGGCAGTCCTACCCCCCCTATTGGTTATTATGCCCCTTGCCTTTTTCATGATGGGTTCCCAGTCGGGGTCTGTTATATCGGTCACCAGTATATCACCTTCCTGAAACTGTCCTGCATCTTTAAGGTCGTGTATTACCCTTACCTTCCCGTGAGCTATCTTGTCCCCGACTGCTATACCATAAACTATTCTCTTTTTTATCCTTTCTTCCAAAGGCTCTGTAAGTCTGTAAACTTTTAGCATGTTTTCTTCCTTTCTTGAATGAACCGTTTCTGGCCTTGCCTGCACGATGAAAAGCTGGTTAAGAAGACCATCCTTTGCCCACTCTATATCCATGGGCATCCACTTGCCCTTTTTTCTTGAGTAGTAATCTTCTATTAAGATGCCCCACCTTGCCAGTTGGAGTATCTCATCGTCCGATAGGGCGAATTGCTTCTGCTCCTGAAGGGAGACATTAACCACCTTTACCCTTTCCTGTCCAACGCCGTAAACCATCTTCCTGTCCTTTCTTCCCAGCTTCTTTTCTATGATTGCGGAAGAACCAGCCTGAAGAGTTGGCTTAAAAACCATGTATTCATCAGGAGTAACCATACCCTGCACCAAAAGCTCCCCCAGTCCGTATGTAGCGTTTATTACTACCACATCCTTAAAGCCCGACTCGGTGTCAAGGGTAAACATTACGCCAGAGGCTCCCATATCGGAGCGCACCATTTTTTGGACGCCCATAGCTATGCCTACCTTAAAGTGGTCAAAGCCAAAGGATTCCCTATAAGAGATGGCTCTGTCTGTAAATAGGGAGGCAAAGCCGTTCTTTACTGCGGTAAGCACATTTTCTGCACCCAATACGTTAAGGTAGGTTTCCTGCTGTCCTGCAAAGGAAGCATGGGGAAGGTCCTCTGCTGTGGCAGAGGAACGAACAGCCACATCAACTGCAAAAGAGCCATAACGCTCGGAAAGTCTTTGGTAGTATTCCTTTATGCCTTCCTCTATCTGCGCAGGGAACTCCCCACCCTTTATAAGTTCCCTGATTTGGTGCCCCCTACGAGCAAGGTCTTCCACGTTCCTTGTGTCAAGCCCCTTGAGAATGTTTTTTATCTCCTCCTCCAGGCGGTTGTGTCTTATAAACCAGTAATAGGCTTCAGAGGTGACCACAAAGCCATAAGGAACATTGACACCGAGAGAAGAAAGATTTCTAATCATCTCACCAAGGGAGGCATTTTTGCCCCCTACCAAGGGTATGTCCTCAATACCTACTTCGTCAAGCCATGCAAGGTATTTCATGGACCACCTCCTACACAACTATCTTGCTAAAGTCCGCAAACCTGTTAAAAAGCCTTTTTATACGTAAAAGAATTGCAAGTCTGTTTCTCCTTATCTTTTCGTCTGGGTCCATAACGAGGACATGGTCAAAGAAAAGGTCAATAGGCTCTTTCAGGGCAAGAAGCCGAGAAGGCTCCTGCGATGACACTTCAAGACTCTCTAAGGCTCTCCAAAGGTTCTTTTCTTCTTCCTCCCTTAGTAAGCCCTCGTCCAACATGTCATCCTCCCATCCTGCGGGCAATATCTTAACTACCCTCCTGTAGGCCTCCACTATATTCTTAAATTCTTCCTCTTCCTTCATAAGTGCAAGTCTTTTTACGGCGATTATAACCTCGTAGGGTTTCATGGGACTCTTAACTTCAAGAACTGCCCTTGCCAAGTCATAGCCGTAGGGATTTAGATAAGCTTCAAGTCTGGTTTTTAAGAATTCCTCCAGCTCTTGGGGATGGTCATCCAGAATCTCCCTCAGGTCTATATCCCATTCAAAAAACTCTAAGATTGAAAAAAGTCCATGGGCGAGCCTTCTCATCCCATAGGGATCTGAACTGCCTGTGGGTGCCTCACCAACAGCCATCAGGGTCTGTAAACTGTCGAGCCTGTCTGCAATAGAAAGCACTGCGGATATGTGGTTAGAGGGCAATGGGTCGGAGGTGCGCACTGGCAGGTAGTGTTCATAAAGGGCAAGGGCAACATCAGGCTCTTCCCCCTGCTTAAGTGCATAAACATAGCCCATGTAACCCTGAAGCTCACTCATTTCCCTTACCATGTGGGTAAGTAGGTCTGCCTTGCATAGGTAAGCTGCCCTCTCTATCTTCTGTTTTTTACCTTCCTCAAGCCCAAGAAGGTCTGCAAGCTTTAGGGAAAAGCTGACCACCCTTCTTACCTTCTCCCACATGCTACCCGCCTTTGGGTGGAAGATTACCTCCGAAAGAGCCGGCACAAGGTCCTCAAGGGGCCTTTTTAGGTCTTCCCTGTAGAAGAAAAGAGTGTCCTCAAGCCTCGCTTTTATAACTTTTTCGTATCCCTTTACGATTACGCCATCCCTTGGATAGTTATTGCTTATAGCTATAAAGTGAGGAAGGAGCCTCCCTTCCTTTTCAACACAGAAAAACCTCTGATGATGTGCAAGCACCGTCATTATGACCCTATCGGGTAGCTCCAAGTATTTTTCCTCAAACTTGCCCACCACCGCAAAGGGGAACTCCACAAGGTTTGTCACTTCTTCTTCAAGGCCTTCGGGATAAAGGGGCTTACCACCAAGGGCATAAGCCTCATCCTGTAGAAAAGCCAAAACCATGCCAAGCCTTTCCTTATAGTCGGCTATCACATAGCTTTCTCTAAGAGTTCTTTCGTAATCTTCCGGACCTTTTAGCTCTATGGCGGTTGGCGATAATATCCTATGTCCGTAAGTTATCCTGCCCGCCCTTACTGAGCCAAAGCATAAGGGAAGAATCTCCGTACCATAAAGGGCACATATCCACCTGATGGGTCTTGAAAATCTTAAGTTTGAGCTGTCCCACCTCATTGTCTTGGGCGCATGGGCTGATTGCAGAATTTCTTCAAAGCTCTTCAATAGCCTCTCCAATGGGCTTTCTTCTTTAATAAGCCTCTTTATGGCCACATAGTTTCCCTCACCCCTTTGAAGATGGCAAACATCCTCAAGCCTTGCGGAATGCCTCTCAAGAAAGGCAATAAGAGCTTTGGTGGGCTTTCCTTCCTCGTAAGCCACCTTGAGGGGCGGACCCCATAACAGCTCTTCCTTCTCTGGGGATTTGTTTTCAAAGTCCTTTACAAAAAAGGCAAGCCGTCTGGGAGTTGAGTAGGTTTTTATGTCTTCCCTTAGAAGAATCCCCGAAAGCTTTTCTTTAATGTATTCCAATAAGCCGTTTATGACTCCAGCCGGGAGTTCCTCGGTTCCTATTTCTATAAGAAGGTCTTTCATTTTGACTCCCCCATCAGTTCAAGAGCCTGTGCCATATTGGCAAAATAAGTTTCAGAACCTTGCTCCCTTAGCTTTTTCAGTGCTTCTTTTGCTTCCTTGATTTTGCCGTTCTTTTGTAATATCTGGGCTTTTAAAAGCATGGCGCTCATGTAGTTAAAGTCGGTTTCCTTTACACCTTCCAATTCCCTAAGGGCTTCCTGATGTTTACCCTGTTTGAAGAGATAATAGGCGTATCTTTCCCTGTAGAAGGCAAAAAGGTCTCTGTCCTTTAGGTTTTTAAGGATTTCTGCCAAGACTTTTCCCTCATCGATCTTTTCTTCCCAGTGAACCTCCATGTAAAGCTCATAAGAGAGAAGAAGGGGCTTGAAGGGACCTTCTTTGGATGATGTGGATTTTATAAGTTCCCTCGCCTTTAGGTAATTGCCCGCCTGCATAAGCTTGCTTACTTCGTACTCTTCGTAAGACAATTCCTGAAGCTTTTTGTTCCTGTAGTGGTCCCAGAAAAGGAAACCTCCCACCAGCAGGATTATAAGGGTCACCAATCCACCCAGCCTTATGAAAATGTCTCTCATTGCTAAAGAATTATACACTTTTTAGCTGGTAGACTGGACTGCTTGGTTTTTAAGCCTGCTTTTTATATCAAAGGCTATTGCGCTGGCAACGAATATGGATGAAAGAGTCCCCACAACAACGCCGACCACGAAGGCAAACATGATGTTAGAAAGGGCTGGACCGCCGAAGAGAAAAAGTGTCAGAGATACCGCAAAGGTAGTAAGGGAGGTCATGAGGGTTCTTAAAAGGGTTTGGTTTATGGAAAGGTCTACAAGCTCCTTCGTGGGGGTGCCTTTTCTAAGGCGTAGGTTTTCCCTTATTCTGTCAAAGACCACAACCGTATCGCTCACCGAATAGCCTGCCACTATAAGCAGGGCTGCGACCACATCCAAACTAACTTCCCTCTGAGTTATAGAGTAGGCACCAATCACTATTAGAACGTCGTGGGCAAGGGCAAGAATGGCACCAAGAGCCCATACAGGCTCAAACCTATATCCAAGGTAAAGCAGGATACCACCAAGGGCTACAATTATTGCCCACAGGGCTTTTTGTCTTAGCTCGGATGTGATTACTCCCCCTATGGTCTCGGACCTTATGACTTCGTAAGGTGAAAGTTGCTTCAAGGCCTCGAGGGCTTTGTCCGTTGGATCGCCAAGCCTTAGCTTTACAAGAACGCTCCCTTGGGCGGTGTCCTGAACCTGAAAGTGGGAGTAACCAATTTCTTCAAGGCTACGCCTAATTTGGCTTATGTTTGTCTTTTTATCAAACTTCCCCTCGAGGACGCTACCGCCAGTAAAGTCAAGCCCAAGATTAAGACCCTTCTGATAGAGGGAGACCAGGCTAAGCAAGACCAATAGGATGGATACTCCGTACGCGTAGAACCTGAGGTTCATGAAGGGAATGTGCTTCATGGTTATAATTCTACCATGGTTTACATGCTTATCCTTGTCACCCTTTTTCTTTACTTTCTCAACCTCGGCTCTTTTCAGGTATGGTCTCCGAACGAGGCCTTTTACGCCGACTCCGCAAGGAGAATGCTACAGAGTGGGGATTTTATAAACCCTTACTACAACGGCGAGCTGAGACTAAACAAGCCACCCATGACCTACTGGCTTGTAAGCCTTGGCTACCTTGTTGTGGGTGTTAACGAATGGGGTTTGAGGCTCATGCATGCTTTTCTTGGGGTGGCCACGGGATTGCTCACCCTTTTTATCACCAAAGAGCTCACAGGTAGCTGGTCAAAGGGCCTTTTCGGTCTTATCGTGCTCCTTCTATCCTTGCAGTTTTTTGGCAACGCCCAGTATGCCTCCCCAGAAATTCCCTTCACCTTCTTCATAACCCTTAGCCTTTACCTATGGCTTCTTTACTACAAAAGGCGCAGGCTTCCCCTTTTGGTTTTTGCCTTTGTTTCTTCTTCCCTTGCCATGCTGGTAAAAGGTCCTGCTGGCTTTGTTATACCCGCAGGAGTTGTGTTTCTTTATCTTCTTCTAACAGACCCAAGGGAACTACTTAAGCTTAGGTACTATCTTTTGAGCGGGCTTGCTCTTATTATGGGGCTTTGGTGGCACATATACCAGTTTTTCACCAAAGGTGGTCTTTTCTGGGAGATTTTCTACAAGGAAAACCTAAAGCGCATATATCATGGTAAAGAGCCCTTTTACTTTTACTTTCTTGACCTGCAGGTTAGCTTTCTGCCCTATTCCCTTATGTTTTTGCCTGCTCTAATATGGATACTTCTAAAAGTGAGAGAGGATTATAAATTCCCTCTCGTCTGGTTTTTGTTTGTCTATGGACTCTTTAGCCTCGTGTCCCAGAAGATACCCGTTTATGTGCTTCCTGCGTTCCCAGCTATAGCTATCATGACCTCGGGCTTTGTGCTGTCGGAAGACTGGAAAAGGTTAAAAAAGGTTCTTGTCTTAATCATATGCTTTTTTATGGCTATAGCTTTGATGTTTGGAGTTTTTATCTTTTCCCTGTCCTACATCTTCCTGGTGCTTGCCCCTCTTCCATTTTTGCTTTTTCTAAAGGATTATAGGCTCTCGCCTGCCCTTTCTAGTCTTATACTCCTGCTTGTTTTAAAAACAGGACTTCTAAATCAACTTGAGGAAAAGAGAAAAATTAGAGAGCTTGGGGAGTACATAAAAAAGATAGACCCAGGCGCCTACCTGCCCGTTTATCAAGCAGGACACTTCCACCATAGCCTACCCTTTTATGCAGAAAGAAGCATAAAAAGGGACACAGAACCAAAAGAGGACTCCTTGGTGCTTTTCAAAGTAGGTTCCTTTAAAGGTTGCGAGCCCATAAAAACCTTCAGACTTTACACGGGTTCGGAAAGCAGGCTATTTAGGTTTTTCATGGATGCGCGCAGAAACAGAAATTTTGAAGAATTCGGCCTCTGCCACTACCGACCGGGCACCTGAAGGACGATAAACTCGGTCCTTCTGTTGGTAAACCTGCCCATGGCATCTTGGTTGCCCGCTATGTACTTATCTTTGCCAAAGCCAACTACTTCTATCCTTTCTGCTTGCACGCCCGCCTTTATAAGGTATTCTCTCACCGCCTGAGCCCTTTTTAGTGCAAGCTTGTCATTATAAGCCTTTGGACCTATGTGGTCAGTAAAGCCCTCTATCCTCACCATGATGCTGGGGTTTTCCTTTAGGGTTTTTGCAACCTCATTAAGGAGAGGTATATACTCCCTCTTGATTTGGTGCTTGTTAAAGTCAAAGTGGACCCTTGCGGTTACCATAAGCGGCTCTTCCCTGGGCTTTGTTTCTTGAGAAGGTAATGGGGGAGTATATGCAGGCTTGTCTATTGCCTCTGCCCTTGCCAGCTCCGGCACAAAGGGTTTGCCAGTATAGCATTCTAAGTTGCCCTCCTTTGCCACTTTTACTTTTTCCATAGCCCTGTTGGTCTCTATTTGGGCTTTTTCGTGGAAATCCTTTAGTATTGTGAGCTTTGGTTTTGGTTTTGAAAGTTCGTACGCCATGGCATCATAGTAAACTTCAGCCCTTGCAAGCTCAGCGGGTGCACAACTAAGGGCTTTGTTTTCCCTGAGAAGTCTGATGCTACTGCCAATAGTCTCCAGATCTAGCTCTAACCTATAGTCTTGTTTTACCAGAGCTTTTGATATGGGGCTTAAGGTGTCTAACTCAGCTTTTCCATGCATAGCCTTTGAAAGTGCATTAAAGCTCTTTATCATAAAGACCTTTGAGCCAGACTCGTCCAAATCAGAAGCAAATAGGTAGGAGACCTCTCTGTTTGCCTTTGCCTTCTCAAAATGGTAGGGGTTTTTAAGGTATACTTCCGCTTTTTTAGCAAGTTCTATACTTCGCTGAATCTGTCCGATGCCATCCAAAAGCCTAATTTCAAGAAAGTCCTGAGCCAAAGCCAAACAAGAGACCGTTAGCACCGTAAAGCTCAATTTCTTCATGCTTCCCTCCTTTCTTTCTAATTCTACTAAAATTTTAAGCCATGCGGGCAATTATTCAAAGGGTAAAGGAGTCAAAAGTGTATGTGGAAGGCAAAGAGGTTGCCCGCATAGGCAAAGGTCTTAATGTACTTTTGGGTGTAGGCGTGGGGGACACGCACAAGGATGTGGAAAAGCTAGTAGATAAGCTATTAAACCTGCGCATCTTTGAAGACTCCTCCGGTAAGTTTAATCTTTCTCTTCTTGATGTTAAGGGCTCCGCTCTTGTGGTTTCTCAGTTTACCCTCTACGCTAACACAAAAAAGGGCAGGAGACCCAGCTTTGAACTTGCGGAAAGACCAGATAGGGCTAAGGAGCTTTACGAGCTTTTTGTTAAAAGGCTTTCTCAGTTTGTACCCACACAGTGTGGCGTATTTGGTGCCATGAT
>JAOAIS010000054.1 GCA_026414575.1 Aquificaceae bacterium
TAGGGCGGTTGATAGCGTTGATGGCATGACTGCGGACTGGTCAAGATTGCCATATGATTTTTTAGACCACGTGATGAGAAGAATAATCAACGAAGTGGAGGGTATAAACAGAGTAGTTTATGACGTATCATCAAAACCACCAGCTACCATAGAGTGGGAATGATATATTTATTAGAGGTTATGGCATGAATTTTTTCATAGCAAGGCAGGCTATATTCAATAGAGAAGGGAAGAGGGTAGCTTACGAGGTTTTTCTTCGGAAAGAGAATGTCCCACAAGAGTATCCAAAAGAGGTTCCTTTTAACAAGGCTACCTCCATAGTGATAGAAACAATCCTTGAAAAGGGTATTGGTAGGATAGGCGAAGGTAAGAGGGTAATGATAAACGCTTCTATGGATTTTCTTATAAACAAGGCCATAGAATCTCTTGAATCCCACAGGTTAATAATAGATGTTATAGAACCGCAGATACCAATAGGTGAAATCTTACACAGACAGATCCTCAATGCTATAGACAAGCATACGAGGAACGGTGTTTTATTTGGTATAAATGAAAAATATCTGGGAAATGAAAAAATGGCGAGTCTTTTCGACAAGACGCACATTATATTGGTGGATGCAAACAGGCTTACCACAAAGGTGGTAGAGATGGCAAAGACCGCCAAAAAAACCTTATTGATATCAAAAATAGAAAACGATAAGCATTACATAAAGGCTGTCGAGTTTGGAGACCTCTTTCAGGGTATCTATCTAGAAAGCCCTATGCCCCTTGGTGAATCTAAAATTGCCCCTTACCTAAAAACCACCCTGCTTAAACTTTTAAAGCTTGTATATAACGCCCAGAGTCCAAAAGAGTTGGCCGATGTCATATCCACAGATGTGGGAATGTCCGCAAAAATCCTGCGTTTTGTAAATTCTGCCTTCTACTCGCCTCTAAAGGAGATAAAAAGCGTGGAACAGGCATGTGCCGTTATGGGCTTGAAAAGCTTAAAAAATTTCATACTGACTATGGCAATGAGCGATCATCTTTCAATGGAAAATCCAGAGCTTTGGAAGAAATCCCTTGTTAGAGCAATCATAGCTCAAAAGCTTGCAGAGATAAAAGACCCAAAACACGAGTCCGATGCCTACCTTATGGGTTTGTTTTCTCTGATAGATGAAATACTGAATGTGGATAAGTTATCTTTTTTAAGCGATATCAAAGTGGGACAGGAAATCATAGAGGGCTATATTGGCAAGAATGCCTTTTTAAAAAGCATTCTGGATTATTCCGTTGAGATGGAAGAAAGGTCCGAAACATTGCTTGGTGCGGAGAATCCAGAAGAGGACGAGACACTAATAAAACTTGAAAAGTTAACAGGTATAGACAGGCAAAAACTGCTCTACATAATAAGGTCTGCCCTTGATACATTAGAAACTATGCTAAAGGTGTAGGTTAGTTATACAGCATGTTT
This sequence comes from Aquificaceae bacterium, assembly GCA_026414575.1. GTDB lineage: Bacteria > Aquificota > Aquificia > Aquificales > Aquificaceae > Pampinifervens. The sequence goes on from JAOAIS010000054.1 coordinate 1,454, forward strand.
TTACTATGAAGAGTTTTTATGGGACTGCATTCTGGTTTAAAATATTCAACATGAAATACCTCAGAGAAATAGATCCAGAAATTTATCAGGCGGTTTTGCAGGAGTATAACAGGCAATTTTACCACTTGGAGCTCATAGCCTCAGAAAACTTTACATCCCTTGCGGTGATGGAAGCCCAAGGCTCAGTGCTAACCAACAAGTATGCAGAGGGGTTGCCTGGGAAGAGATACTACGGAGGCTGTGAGTTTGTGGATGTGGCGGAAAGCCTTGCCATAGAAAGAGTAAAAAAACTGTATGGTGCGGAGCATGCCAATGTCCAACCCCACTCTGGCTCTCAGGCAAACATGGCTGTCTACACAGCCTTTTTAAAACCGGGCGATGCGATAATGGGCATGGACCTCGCCCACGGTGGGCACCTAACCCATGGCGCTAAAGTAAACTTCTCTGGAAAGGTTTACCAAGCTTTCTATTATGGCTTAGACCCAGAAAGGGAATTGATAGACTATGACCAGGTCTGGAGGTTGGCAAGGGAGCATAAACCAAGGATGATAGTGGCCGGCGCTTCTGCGTATCCACGTTTTATAGACTGGTATAAGTTTGCTGAAATAGCGGAGGAGGTGGGAGCCTACCTTATGGTTGACATGGCACACTATGCAGGTCTAATAGCAGGTGGTGTATACCCTAATCCTGTCCCCTACGCCCACTTTGTGACTTCTACCACCCATAAAACTCTTAGAGGTCCAAGGGGTGGGTTTATCCTTTGCAGGTTAGAATTTGCTAAGGAGATAGATAAGGCAGTTTTCCCGGGCATACAGGGCGGGCCACTGATGCATGTAATAGCCGCCAAGGCAGTTGCCTTCAAGGAGGCCATGAGGGAAGACTTCAAAGACTACGCCAAACAAGTGGTTTTGAACGCTCAGGCTATGGCGGAAGAGTTTTTAAAGCTGGGCTTTAAAGTGGTAACCGGCGGCACAGACAGTCACATAGTCCTTCTTGACCTCAGAAACAAAGGGATAACTGGAAAAGAGGCAGAAGATGCCCTTGTAAGGGCCAACATAACGGTAAACAAGAACGCAGTACCCTTTGACCCCCTTCCACCCACAAAGACAAGTGGTATAAGAATAGGGACGCCAGCCATGACCACCCGTGGTATGAAAGAAGAGGAGATGAGGCTCATAGCTAAGCTCATAGCAAGAGTAATAGAAAACATAAAGGATGAAAGAGTTATAGAAGGTGTAGGAAGGGAGGTTATAGAACTATGTAAACAGTTCCCCCTATACCCAGAGTTAAAAGGGGTGTTGAATGAGCTTCCTTATAGCGAAACAGCCCATTTTTAACAGGGAAGAAAAGAGGGTTGCTTTTGAAGTTTTCTTAAGGAAGCGCGAGAATATGTACGAGTATCCAAAAGAAGTGCCCTACAGCAGGGCCACATACATAATAATAGAAATTATACTTGAGCAAGGCATAGACAGGGTTGGTGAAGGGAAAAAGATAATGATAAATGTTTCTCTTGATTCTCTTATAAATAAAGCTATAGAATCCATCGACCCCAAAAAGCTGATAATAGAAATAGTAGAACCACAAGTGCCAATAGGAGAAATAGTCTATAGACAAGTTGTCAACGCCATGGATAAATACATACAGCAAGGAGTGCTATTTAGCTTAGACGAGAGATTGCTAAACAACGAAAAGATGGCAAATCTCCTCGACAGAGTTCACATCTTATCTGTAGATGTGAAAAGGATAAACCCAAAGGTATTAGAGCTGGCCAAGACAAAGGGAAAAACCCTTCTCATTTCAAGAATAGAAAAGGAAGGTGATTACAAGAAGATAAACAGCATTGGAGACCTCTTTCAGGGCATTTACCTTGAGAGACCCATAATTCTTAAAGAGTTTCAGCCGGCTCCCTACCTTAAGAATACACTGCTTAAGCTTATTGCCTTTATTCATACGACTCAAAGTCCAAAAGAAGTAGCTAACCTTATCGCCACAGATGTGGGAATGTCCGCAAAAATTCTGCGTTTTGTAAATTCTGCCTACTATTCACCTATAAAAGAAATAAAAAGTTTAGAACAAGCCTGTGCGATGATAGGTTTAAAGAATTTAAAAAGCTTCCTCTTGGCTCTTGCTATGAACGATTATATGGCTATAGAAAACCCAATTCTATGGAAAAAGTCTCTTATAAGAGCCATGATAGCTAAGCAAATAGCCGAAATTGTGAATCCCAACTATGAATCTGAGGCCTATTTTGTTGGCCTTTTCTCTTTAATAGATGAAATATTAAACGTAGATAAAATAGCTTTTCTGAAGGAAGTTAAGGTTGGTCAAGATATAATAGATGGATATACGGGCAAGAACTCAGTATTAAGAAGTATACTTGATTGCTCAATTATATTAGAAGAAAAACTTTACGAAATCATAAAAGCAGATAGGGCTACTGAACACGAAATTCTTATAAACTTGGAAAGGGCAACGGGTATAAGCAAACATAAGCTAATTTCAATAGCTGAGTCTGCCTCAGATATGGTGGAATCCATACTTCAGGTTTGATATAATTTACTCAATGAACCTAATAAGGCTCCAGCTCATATATCCTGAGGAAAGGGTTAAGGAGCCCATACTTTGTATGGTATGCAAAAACTTTAAGGTGGTGGTAAACATAAGAACCGCAAAGGTAACAAAAGATACAGGCATGCTAACCGTTGAAATTGACGGGGATGCGGAGGAAATTGATAGGGTGATAAGGTTTATAGAAGAAATGGGAGTGGTTGTCCAACCCATAGAGGGTCAAATCTTTACCGAATGAAAATATCAGACATTGGGGAATTTGGCTTAATAGAAAGGCTAAAGGATATTCTAAAGAGCAGCATCATAGGGGACGATACTGCACCGGTAATCGTGGAGGGCAAAGCTTTACTCCTTACCTGCGACATACTTGTTCAAGATAGACACTTTAAATTAAACTATCCACCCTCTGCTATAGGTTGGAAGGCTATTTCTGTCAATGTAAGCGATGTGGTGGCAAACGGTGGAACACCCTTGTATTCTTTAGTTTCTTTGACACTTCCAGATATGGAGGTGGGTTTTGTAGAGGGTTTGTATCATGGCATAAAAAAAGCCTGCGAGTTCTATGGATGTGAGGTGGTTGGAGGCAACGTTAGCAAAGGGGAAAAGCTGTCTATAGATGTTTTTATGTTGGGCAAGGCAGAACGGTTTGTAGGAAGAAGTGGCGCCAAGAGGGGGGATGGAATTTTTGTGTCAGGAACGCTTGGAGACTCAAGGGCGGGTCTTGAGCTTCTCCTAATGGAAAAAGGGCATTACGAGGACTTTGAACTAAAACTCATAGAAAAACACATAAGGCCTACGGCACGCATTGACCTTCCTAAACACATATCAAAATACGCCAATGCCAGCATGGATATAAGCGATGGTTTAGCTTCCGATGCTTGGAAATTGGCACGGGCAAGCAAAGTAAAGCTAAGCCTTTTTTCGGAAAAGATACCCGTATCTAAGGAACTTGCTGTCTTTTGCAAAAAGCATGGCAAGAACCCACTCGAGTATGCCCTTTCTGGAGGTGAAGACTATGAGCTTCTCTTTACCCACAAACCGGAAAAACTCAACCCATTTTTAAGTATGGTCCAGATAGGGATTGTGGAGGAGGGAGAGGTGGTTTGTCTTGACAATGTTCTCCTTGAGCCTTCGGGTTTTGACCATTTCAGGATGTTATAATTTTACCCCATGGGAGAGATTTTAATCACCGATGTTTCTCTAAGAGACGGCGTCCAGTCCCTTCTGGCAACAAGGGTGCGCACGGAGGACATGCTTTCGGTCATAGAAATCCTTGATAAATGCGGTTTTTGGTCTTTGGAGGTCTGGGGCGGAGCCACCTTCGATGTATGCCTTAGGTACCTAAAAGAAGACCCATGGGAGAGGCTGAAGCTCTTTAAAAAGCATGCACCCCAAACAAGGCTTGAGATGCTCCTCAGAGGTCAGAACGTGGTGGGCTACAGGCACTACGCAGACGATGTGGTGGAAGAATTTGTAAAGAGGGCTTACGACAACGGTATAGAGGTCTTCAGAATATTTGATGCTTTGAACGACACAAGGAACATGATAAGGTCTATAGAAACTGCCAAAAAGCTAAATGCGGTTGTGAAGGGTGTTCTTTCTTACACCATAAGCCCAGTACATACGGTGGAATACTATGTGGAAGTGGCAAGGAGCCTGGTGGACATGGGCATAGACATAATTTCCATAAAGGACCAGGCAGGGCTCTTATCACCTAAAGTGTGTTATGAGTTGGTAAAAGCCCTAAAGTCAGAGTTCCCCGACTACCCCGTGCACTTACACACACAAACCACCGCAGACCTTGCCCAGATGGCGCAGCTTAAGGGTGTTGAGGCTGGCGCGGACATGATAGACACGGTTTTTTACAGCCTTTCCTGTCAGACTGCCCATCCCCCTGGAGAGACCATGATATACGCCTTAAGAGAATTTGGCTACCTTATCAGGGTAGACGAAAAGCTCTACCAAAAGGCTGGTGACCTATTTGCGAGCATAAGAAAAAAGTACAGAAAATACGATGTTCTTCCGCCCTATCCCGATGTGGGAGTTTTGATACATCAGGTTCCCGGCGGTATGATATCCAACTTTATAAGCCAGCTAAAAGAGCAGGGTATGGAAGAAAAGCTTCCGGAAGTTCTTGAGGAAGTGGTAAGGGTCAGAGAAGACCTTGGTTACCCTCCCTTGGTCACCCCCACAAGCCAGATAGTAGGTTCTCAGGCATTTCTCAATGTGTTGCATGGCGAGAGATACAAAGTGGTAACAAAGGAAACAAGAGATTATGTAAAGGGCCTTTACGGAAAGCCTCCTGCACCCATAAAAGAGGAAATCATCAACAAGATACTGGGCGAAGAAAAACCCATATATCATATAAGACCTGCAGACCTTTTGGAGCCCGAGCTCCCTTCCATAAGAGAAGAGGCTAAAAAGATGGGTGCCAGAAGCGAAGAGGATATCCTCTCTTATGCCCTTTTCCCGATAGTAGCCAAGGAATTCTTCGAATTTAGGGAAAGGGGAGAAAAGGCGCCCATGGAAGAGGTTGCAGAAGAAAGAAAAGAAAACATACCTGTAGAGTTCATAATAACTGTTCATGGTGAGCAGTACCATGTGCAAATAGCAGGAAGGGGTGAGCCAACGGCGGAGGGCAAGCCCTTCTTTGTAAGGCTTGATGGAAAGCTGGAAGAAGTGCTGTTAAGGCCCCTTAAGGAAGTGGAGAACATACCATCCCCTTACGGCGAGATAACATCCGCCACGGAGGTAAAGCCAAGGAGGCCCAAACCCATAGGCGTTGGAGATGTTGCCTCTCCCATATCTGGGAAGGTGGTTAACATAAAGGTCAACGTCGGTCAACAGGTCAAGGAAGGTAATGTGCTTTTTGTGGTGGAAGCCATGAAGATGGAAAACGAGGTGCACAGCCCAGTTAGTGGCACTGTGGAGGAGATTCTAATAGCTGTGGGTGACGTGATAAATCCCGATGAGGTGGCGGTTAGGATAAAACCCACAAAAATATGAGTTTCAAGGTTTTAGTAATCGAAGACGATAAGGACCTTGCAGAGCTCATAGCCTACAACCTAAAAAAGGAGGGCTATGAACCCATTCTTTGCTTGAGGGGAAAAGAGGCAATAAACACCTTACTTTCTCAGCAGCCAGACATTGTGCTACTTGATGTAATGCTTCCAGACTATGACGGCTTTAAAATAGCTCAGCACATCAGAAACAACCCTGAGCTTAAAGATCTTCCTATAATTTTTATAACTGCCAGGGACATGGAACAAGACAAACTTAGGGGTTTTTCCTTGGGCGCAGACGATTACATAACCAAGCCCTTTTCCATAAAAGAGCTTTTGGCAAGGATAAGGGCGGTCCTTAGAAGGATAGGAAAGGAAAAGAGGCAGACAAGCTTTAGACTTGGGGGCCTTGAAATAGACCTTGAGAAAAAGGAAGTAAGAAGGGGCAAAGAGCTCATAGATCTAACACCTACCGAGTTTCGCATACTTTCCGCCCTCATAGAAAACTATGGAAAGCCCGTAAGTAGAGAATACCTTATAGAGAGGGTCCTAAAAAGGGATGTATACGACCGAACGGTAGATGTGCACATAAAGAAGTTAAGGGAAAAACTCGGTAAAGAGGGAATGGCTGTCCAGACGGTAAGGGGGTTTGGCTACAAGCTGAGCCTATGAGATGGTTTGTTGCTGTCTTTTTCTTTGTCTTTGCCCTGATGCACCTTTACTCCTACTTTAGGGTGGTAAAGCCTGCCTTGAGCAATAGAAATTTTAATCTTTTTATATCTTTGGTATTCGCCCTCGGCTTCGCCTCTCCCATTATATGGAGGTATGCGGACTTTCATGCTCATCACAAGGTAGCCTACCTCACCGCCCTATTGGGACTTTTGTGGATTGGCTTTATGGTTTATTTTGTTTTTGCTGGAATGCTTTTAGACCTCTACAGGGCTTTTGTGCATCTTTCCAAGGGGCTTTTCAACATAAACCCAATTCCTACACCCTCCAGAAGGGTCTCTCTCGCGTTGGCTTTTTTCTTTTCACTGAGCCTCTCCTCTTACAGCTACTACGAGACCCTAAACTTGAGGGTTGAGAGGTTTACCCTTGAAACAGACAAACTACCCCAAGACATAAAGAGGATAAGGATACTGCATATCTCGGACCTTCATCTTGGCCCCGTTATGGGCATGGACAAGGTAAGGCCCATCCTTGAACTGTATGAAAAGGAAAAACCCCACATGGTTGTTTCCACGGGCGACTTGGTAGACGGTAACATGAGAAACAAGATGCACCTTGCTATAGCCCTTTCTAAGATGAACCCACCCCTTGGCAAATATGCGGTGCTTGGAAACCACGAATACTACAGGGGTCTGGAGCAGGCCATTGATTTTACCCAAAAGGCAGGTTTCAAGCTATTAAGAGGAGAGGTTTTGCGCCTTGAAAATTATAACTTCACGCTGGTAGGCATTGATGATGATGACTGCAGGTTTTTCCATAGTTGCGAAGGCACCCTTTCTGACAGGGCCTTGCTTGAAGGCCTGAAGGAGAAGGGTTTTGTGCTTTATCTTAAGCACAAGCCAAAGCTTGAAAAGGAGGCTTATGGTATGTTTGACCTTATGCTGTCTGGCCATACCCACGGTGGTGTGTACTACCCCGTGGGCAAGCTGGTGCTTACCAGAATGTTCTTAGGAGACAGGGGCCTTCATGAGCTGTCGGGCTCCCATGTGTACATAAGCAAGGGAGTTGGCACAGGTGGACCGCCCATGAGACTTCTTTCACCACCAGATGTAGCGGTCATTGACCTTGTAAACAGGCAGAAATAAAGGATTTAAAGAGAGGATGTGGCCTAAAGGGCTTGCTTTTAAACTCGGGATGGAACTGGCAACCTATGTACCAAGGGTGGTCTTTCAGTTCTATAACTTCCACGAGCTTTCCATCCGGTGAAAGCCCTGAAAATACTACGCCAGCCTTTTCAAAACTATCCCTGTAAACATTGTTAAATTCGTACCTGTGTCTGTGTCTTTCGTGGATAAGCTCCTGACGGTATATATCTCCAACCTTTGTCCCTCCTACAAGCCTACAGGGGTAAGAGCCAAGCCTCATAGTACCGCCGAGCTCTTTGATGCCCTTCTGCTCTTCCATGATGTCTATGACAGGATGTGGCGTGTTTGGATCAAACTCTGTGGAGTTAGCCTTCTTTAGTTCAAGCACATTCCTTGCAAACTCCACGCACATGAGTTGCATACCCAAGCATATGCCAAAGGTAGGCTTTCTATTTTCTCTTCCGTAAGTCAAGGCTCTAAGCTTACCTTCTATGCCCCTCTCGCCAAAGCCTCCTGGCACCAAAATACCATCAACGCTTTCCAATGTGTTATCTTCGTAGCTTTCGGAGCTAACCCACTCTATCCTCACTCTTACCTCGTTGGCTATACCACCGTGAATAAGTGCTTCCGCAACGCTCTTGTAGGAATCTTTCAGAGATACATACTTACCAACGAGGGCTATTCTTACTTCTCTTTCGGTGGACCTTAACACATGAACTATATCTTCCCACTTACTTCTAACATCCTTGTACTCTATTCCAAAGTTCTGGGCTATGAGTCTATCAATACCTTGTTTTTTAAGCTTGAGGGGAACCTCGTATATAAACTCCACATCCGGTGCGGATATCACTGCGGACTTCTTCACATTGGTAAACAGAGCTATCTTTTCCTTTATGCCCTCGGGTATTTCCACCTCTGACCTGCACAGTATGATGTCTGGCTGTATGCCTATAGCTCTTAGCTCTTTCACCGAATGTTGGGTGGGCTTTGTCTTGAGCTCGCCTGCGGTTTTTACAAAGGGCACATAGGTAGTGTGTATAAAAAGCACCCTGTTTCTGCCCAATTCCATAGAAAGTTGACGCACCGCTTCCAAAAAAGGTAGACCCTCTATATCACCTACTGTTCCTCCTACCTCCACTATAACCACATCACAACCATCTTCCATTTCCCTTATTAGCCTTTTTATTTCGTCGGTTATGTGGGGTATCACCTGCACGGTGGCTCCCAGGTACCCGCCTTCCCTTTCCCTTTTTATTACATTGTAGTAAACCATGCCCGCAGTGACATTGTTCCTCCTGCTCATGTTTCTGTCTATGAACCTCTCATAATGCCCAAGGTCCAAGTCAGTCTCTGCTCCGTCCTCAGTTACATATACTTCACCGTGCTGGTAGGGGCTCATGGTGCCCGGATCCACATTGAGGTACGGATCGAGCTTTTGAATGTTGACCTTAAGACCTTGCTCTTCTAATAGGGAGGCTATTGAGGCGGAGGCGACACCTTTGCCAAGGGAAGACAACACACCACCCGTGACAAAGATGTAATAAGCCATGTGCATATATTTTACAGCAAACCGGGTTTAAACCCTTAGCGTTCGGTACAGCTAATATCATCGCTCAAATCCACTAAACATATAGCACATTTTTAACCTCTCCGATACAAACCCGCAGGTTAAAATAACCTGATAAAGCAAGCTGGAAAGCTTATCACAAAGACTTTCTAAGAGTGGGACAAATGCCCATTTACCCAGAAATGCTCAAGCCACAGCCCTAGCACGATAAGACAAAAAGCTAAGAA
>JAOAIS010000050.1 GCA_026414575.1 Aquificaceae bacterium
CTTATCTCAGCCCTCAAAGTATCCTCCACTCTCTCAATCCTCTCCGTGAGCGTATCCTCCACCCTCTTTATCTCCGTCCTAACCTTATCAATCTCCGCCTCCAAAACTTTTATATCCTGCTTTGTGGCAAGGTCAGAGGGAAGCTCCTTTTTCAGCTCTTCCTTTTTCCTGTCTGCCATTTCCTCAAGAACCTCTTCCAAAACCACCGCAAGCTCTCTTGCCTCTTCCTTTCCAAACCTCTTTTGTAGAACCTCATAAAGCCTTATGGAAGCGGTAAGCTCTGCCATGCTTTTAATTATATGCCCTCAGGGCTTTAAATTGTACATCTAACTGTTCAGCGCATCCAACACTTGCGGTTTTAAAAAATGTAAAGAGCTTAGAGGCACTCTTAGGAGGTCTGAAAAGGTAGGATATAATGGATATGACATAACATACTTAGCTTAATTAAATCCCAAGCTTCCCTTGTTTTCGGAGGAATCAAGAGACATCCTTAAATACAAGCCTTTAGCTGTATAGTTTTTAGGTTAAGGGGCGGGGAGATTATGTAGGGCAGAAGTCTACGAGCTTTTATGCTCGTGCGAAGGGTGCTGGACAAGCTTTAGAAAATTCCGCTGGGTTTCCAGACTTTGTGTAATCGACGTTCGGCACTTTCCGTGCATTATGGGTTTGAGGATTCTTGTGAGGGAAGTTGCGGTGGGTGTTTGGATGATAGAGTAAAAGGTTGTTTGGGTCAAGTAAATCACGGTCTTATGTAAGCATACGCCATTGGATAGGTTTAAGAAGGACCTTTGGGGCTTTTGTAGAAGCCCTCAAGAAAGTTATAAGCAAATGGCTTACTGTAAGCGCGGAAGCTGTGAGAAGCTTTGGGCTGTATGTTAGCCAACATCCTTTTTATGAAGCCCAAAAACCCTTCATAAAGACTATTTCCCTAGATGATTCCTCCATATTTTCCAGTCCGATTTTTATTATTTTATCTGGCTCATCGGTATCTCTCATAATACCAATGTCTTGGGCAATCTTAAGCTTTTCCACAAGGCTTTCTGAGATGTGCACCATTGTAGAATCAAAGCCAAACTTCTTGTAAAGCTCGTGTCTTTCCTTATCCTCTTTTTTCATCAAGCCCTTGCAAAAGGCGCATATTTTACGCCAAGTATGAAGAGTCCTTTCCCATTCCTTTTCTGGCAGATTTTCTAACTCAAGCCTTATGATTTCTATAAGGGTGTCTTGCAGATGTAGCTTGAATTCTTCCGGCGTCCAGCTGTTATTGGTATCTTTTTTTATCAGTCCACTCAGGTCAAGTTTCATGGTATTCTAATATAATAGGCTTTTGGAGGTCAGACATGCACCGAATTCTTATAACGGACCCCATTTCTGAGAAAGGCATTGAGCTTTTGGAACGCGAGCCAGACTTTGAGGTAGACAACCAGCCAGACATATCCTATGAGGAGCTTATTGATGTGGTAGAAAACTACCACTGTATTATAACAAGAAGCAGAACGCCAGTTACCGGAGAACTAATAGAAAGGGGTAAGAACCTAAAAGTCATTGGAAGGGCAGGTGTGGGCGTTGATAATGTGGACATCGAATCCGCTTCCATGAAGGGGGTTCTTGTCATAAACACGCCAGGGGCAAACACTATAGGTGCCACCGAGCTTACCATCGCCCACATGCTGAATGTGGTAAGAAACGCCCACACGGCTCATAACAGCATGGTAGAGGGTCGTTGGGATAGGAAAAAGTTTATGGGCACCGAGTTGTACGGGAAGACCCTTGGCATTATTGGTCTTGGCAACATAGGCTCTCAGGTGGCCATAAGGGCGAAAGCCTTTGGAATGACCGTATACGCCTACGACCCTTACATTCCAAGGGAAAAGGGGGACAGACTTGGTGTTAAACTCTTTGACAACCTTCACCACATGCTAAGACTTGTGGACATTCTAACCATCCATGCGCCCCTAACCCACGAAACAAGACATATGATAACCAAGAGAGAGTTTGAGCTTATGAAGGAAGGAGCAGTGCTCATAAACTGCGCGCGGGGCGGTATAGTCAAGGATGAAGACCTTTTGTGGGCCCTTGAAAGTGGAAAGCTGTCGGGCGTTGGGCTGGATGTGTTTTCTGAGGAGCCTCCACCTAAGGATTTTGTGGACAGGATTTCAAAGTTTCCCAATGTCTCCCTTTCACCTCACATAGGCGCCAATACCTATGAGTCTCAGGAAAATGTGGCGGTAATAGTTGCCCAGCAGGTTATAAAGGCGCTAAGGGGTCAGACGGTTGAGTATGTGGTGAACGCACCCTTTCCAGACCTTTCTGTGCTTACTCTAATAAAGCCCCATCTGGACCTTGCGGAGAGGATGGGTAGGTTTTTGGTTCAGTGGGTGGAGGAGGGCATAAGGGAGGTTCACATAGAAGTGAGAGGTGACATATCACCCCACTTTCATCCCATAGCCTCTGCGGTGCTTATGGGTATACTCAGGGAAATAGTGGACTTTCCCGTCAACATAATAAACGCCAGCTATGTGGCGAGGGATAGAGGTATAAGGGTAGAAGAGCTCACATCGGAAGAGAGCGAGGATTACAAACACTACATAAAAGTGGTGGCAAAGGGCGATGGCACGGAAAGGATAGTTTCTGGTTCTGTGCTTGAGGGGCATCTTTTGAGGATATTTCAGATTGACCACTACAGGGTTGACGTGGAGCCAGAGGGCATAATGTTGGTGTTCGAAAACAGGGATGTGCCAGGCGTTATAGGAAGGATAGGTAGCGTGCTTGGCAACGCAGGCGTGAATATCGCCGGCTTTAGACTGGGGAGGGAGAAAAAGGGCGGTATAGCCCTTGGGATTCTTAACCTTGACGACCCAGTGCCAGAGGAAGTGATGCAGGAGCTGAGAAGACTTCCCCACATCATCTTTGCCAAGCAGGTGGTGGTGTAATAGATTTATCCCTATGGCAGTAAGGGGTGGGCTTACCACAGAAGAATTCTTTAAGGCATACCCTGAAGAGTTAAGGCTTGAGCTTATAGATGGGGGGGTCTACGAGATGCCGGCGCCAAGCTTTATCCATCAACTTATTCTGACAAGACTTCTACGCCTTTTTCTTGAGCATCCTAAAACCAAAGACAAACTCGTCCCCTCCCCCATAGACATAGTCCTCTCAGAAGACACGGTTTTACAGCCCGACATAGTATACGTCTCAGACACCTCAAAGGTTAAAGACAAGGTTTACTGCATTCCAGACTTAGTGGTAGAAGTAGTCTCACCCTCCACCTTAAAAAGGGACTTGGTGGATAAGATGAAAATATACGAGTCCCAAGGTGTAAAGGAATACTGGCTGGTCTTTCCCTCGGAGAAGACCATAATGGTC